>CAYGTQ010000066.1:8836-9157 GCA_964352915.1 uncultured Legionellales bacterium | reverse complement strand
CGACGGGCGACGTCAGCACGGTGAGCGAATCACTGGCGGTGACGGTGGACGCGGTGGTGGATGCACCGGCTTTGACGGTCCAGTCCGCTGCCGGCAACGAGGACAGCGCCATCGCGCTTCAGTTAAGCGCCAACTTGACCGACAGCGATGGCTCGGAATCATTAACCCTGACGGTGGCCGACATTCCTGTGGGTGCCACGCTCTCCGATGGCACGCAAAGCTTCACAGCCAGCGGCACGCCTGGCAGCGTCGACATCAGCACCTGGAACAGCGCCACACTCACCATCACGCCGCCGGCCAACAGCGACGCTGATTTTAACT
>CAYGTQ010000066.1:0-8736 GCA_964352915.1 uncultured Legionellales bacterium | reverse complement strand
CGACGGGCGACGTCAGCACGGTGAGCGAATCACTGGCGGTGACGGTGGACGCGGTTTTAATGGATTTATTTGATAACTCAAATAACACCATTAATTTTCAAAATATACAGCCCAATATTTACGATCCAAATTCAATGTATGATGCATTAGATGGGAATGATCAAGTGACTTTCTCCAGTAATCCTATGTCAGAATTTGACGCCACTAATGCGTTTAATGCAGGCGCAGGCAATGATAAAATTACGGGCAACCAGCAAAATAACACAATATATGGTGATGCAGGTAATGATTTATTATATGGTGAAAGTGGTGATGATGCCTTGTATGGTGGTGTAGGAGATGATTGCTTATATGGTAGTTCTGGTGCTGATCATTTAACTGGTGGTATTGGGAATGATTTATTATTTGGTGGCGATGGCAATGATGTTTTTCATTACGCTGGTTTAGATACCGGATTTGATACAGTCAAAGGTGATAGCGGCACTGATGCAATTTTAGGCAGCAGCCAAGATGACGCGATTGGTTTGACTTTATTTAACTCTATTGAATATATCGATGGCGGCGCTGGTTATGATGTTATTATGGGTAGCTCAAGCAATAATTCTTTTGATTTTCGTAACACCACACTGCTGAATATTGAGCGTATTGATGGTGGTGATGGAGAAGATACGATACGTGGTAATTCGTCTGATAACACCATAGATGGTGGTTCTGGTAATGACAGGCTGTATGGTGAGAGTGGTCATGATCATCTTACAGGTGGTGCTGGTGATGATAAGCTGTATGGAGGCAGTGGTGATGATGTTTTTCATTACGCTGGTTTAGATAGCGGATTTGATACAGTCAAAGGTGATAGCGGTACTGATACAATTTTAGGTAGTAGCCAAGATGATGTGATCGGTCTAAAATATTTCAATTCTTCGAGCTCCATAGAGCAAATAGATGGTGGCGCTGGTTATGATGTTATTATGGGTAGCTCAAGCAATGATTCTTTTGATTTTCGTAACACCACGCTACTGAACATTGAACGTATTGATGGCGGTGGTGGCAAAGATACGATACGTGGTAATTCGTCTGATAACACCATAGATGGTGGTTCTGGTAATGACAGGCTGTATGGTGAGAGTGGTCATGATCATCTTACAGGTGGTGCTGGTAATGACAGACTGTATGGTGGTAGCGGTGATGATTATCTAATAGGTGGCGGTGGCAATGATCGGTTGTATGGCTCCTCAGGGAATGATATTGCAATATTTGCTCTCAATGAAGGCAATAACAACACTTTTGATGGTGGTTCAGGTAGTAACTGGATTGATGTGGTTGCGTTGGAAGGGATCTCGGGATTACCTAACCAAGGCGGATCAGATTGGACACTATCGGTAGAAGGTAATGCGGGTTACAGCATCAATAACAATGTTCTAGAGTTTGATTCTAATGATCAAGACGGTACCATTACGCTGAGTGATGGTTCGGTACTCCATTTTGACAATGTTGAAAGAATTGAGTGGACTTGAAGCCACTCAATCCAAAAGATACATCAAAAATGTATCTTTTATTGATAAGCTGAATAAAGCAGTATGGCCGTGAGAAAAAAAGAAACAGCTGTTACGCCATCTAAATACATCATCGCGATACCTCATCCATTTGTTTGCATTTTATAATGTTCATTCAAAGGCAGAAAATTTCTTATTTGCTGCTTTAATGTGCTTAATTCTTAGCAGTGTATCTTCTAGTTCGATACTTAACTGATCTTTTTTCAGACTATCTTTCACAGAATCGAATTCTTTGATTTCAGAAATTTGCACCTTGATAACATCGGCTTGTTGCTCCAGATCCATCAGACGTTGTTGGATTTTCTTTTTTAGTCGTATATTCATTTACATACCTCCATGTAAAGTTACTCATATTAAGGTAATCTATAATACATCAGATTGAGGAAGAATTTTGCTGATAACTGTGTAGTCTATGTCTGCACTTGCTGTAATCCATTGCTGACACGATGTAAGCGAAAAGCTCTTGGTTAGCTGAAGTCAATCTGAGTGACTGTCTGAGTATCAAAGGGTATTTGTAAAAAATGCCGCGCTATGCGAGTAAAACGCTGGGGTAGATCGGTTACAATGAATTCTGTTGTAGGTGAAACATTTTTAGTTAACAACCCCATGCTTTTTAGTGTGTGTAAGACTGTTTTCGCAGTCACACTTGCTGAGTCTACAATAGATAATTCTTTACCAACTACAGATCTAATTGCTGGTAGTAACAGTGGAAAATGTGTACAGCCAAGCAGTAAACAACAAATTTTGTAATCTGTATTGGATAAAAAAGGCGCCAGATATTGATGCGCTGCTACTTTTGCTGCATCAGTTTCAGACCAGCCTTCTTCTGCTAGAGCAACAAAAACACCACAGCTTTGCGTCAAAATTGGTATACCAGGTTTAAGTTGAGCTAGTAATTTTTGATAGCCGCCGGCAGATACAGTTGATTCGGTGGCTAAGACCAAAATCGAACCTTCTGAGGGTATTGCCGCAGCGGCCCTAGCTCCTGGTTCCAGCACTCCTATGATAGGTACAGGGGAGCTGCGCATAACCTCAGATAAAGCAATGGCTGAGGCAGTATTGCATGCAATAACGACGAGCTTAACTTTTCGGCTGACCAGATAGCTAATAGCTCGTCTCGTATAATTAATGATCGTATCAAAGCTTTTAGTACCATAAGGCAGTCGTGCTGTATCGCCTAAATAAATGAAGGATTCATGGGGTAGTGTGATCTTTAATTGTTTTAAGACGGTTAAACCGCCAACACCTGAATCAAACACACCTATAGGTTGATTGGTTTTTTGTTGCATGGTTGACTTGACGTAAAAACACTTAATTTCAGTTTATTCTTCGCCACCAACATTGTCAATAAATGGACAGAGGATCTGCAGAGCTTTATAATCATTAATTGATAATGTTTTTGGAATAAAGAAGATGTTTGCTGCAAATACTCAGCATATAGGAGCTGCTTTGGTTCTTAATGGCATGCTTGATCTGCTATTTTTAAAGAAGCAACTAACTCAACATTCTAATGTTTATTGTACAGATGGTGCTTATAATCAACTGCGAAGCGTCCCTGAAATCAAGGTTAAACATGTTTTGGGTGATTTTGACTCTCTTGAATCTTGCCATCTAGATCATAAATGTATACATACGCCTGATCAAGAATTTACTGATTTTGAGAAAGCACTGAGATTTCTCCAGAAAGATTTCAAAAAAATTACTGTCTATGGTGCAAATGGTAGAGCTCTTGATCATAATCTTGGAAATTTATCAGTTGCATTAAAGTATTTTAAAGAAACGGATATAATATTCTCAGATGAATATCATCGTTACTGGTTTGCGAGTTCACCCACTGTGTTAGACAATGTAAAAGGGAAAGTTATCTCAATTGTACCTATGCCATTGGCAACTGATGTGGTTTTTTCAGGTCTATTGTATGATTTGCAACATGAAGAGTTGCAATTTGGCTCAAGAGTAGGAACGCGCAATCAAGCTATCAATGATTATGTTTCGATCACTTGGTCAGAAGGAAATATGTTAATTTTTGTTGAGAGATAATTTCAATTAAGCAAATATATTTTCTTGAAGACGATATAACTTCAACCAATTTAAAAAGCCTAGTATAGCCATAATTAGATAAATACTAAACAAGCAGGTATGGAAATATAAATCTTTGCTAAGCATTAAGGCGATATAAATACTGTCTGCAACAAACCATAGGTACCAACAGGTTATAATCTTGCGACAGGTTAACCATTGAGCGAGCAAGCTTATGCTAACTGCGGCGATGTCCCACATAATGAGGCCGTCAAGATGTTTGATATTGCATACATAGATCGTACTAGCGAGGAGCAGACAGGTGCCCATGATAACGAGTAAGCTTTGGCGATCCAGTGCTTTGATATGATGTCTTGAAGAAGATTGTTTTAACCAGTAGAACCACCCATAAGTACTTAACGAAAGGTAAGAAATTTCCAGAGTCATGGTTGCAAACATCCCTGCATAAAAATAGAGACAAGTATTGAATAGCGTTGCAATCATGGCTAAAGGCCACATGCGGATATCAGCTTTTACAAAACAATAGGTAGACATCAATGAAAAAAGTGTACTGATTAAATCTAAATACCACATTATCAATATGAATTAGTGATTAATTTAAAAACATGGATTTCATCTAAAAAAAAACAGAAATTTTGCTTCATTATCTTCTCCCTTCGCAGGTATAATCCCGAGCAGGTTCAATGGGTATTATCTCAGCCCGCTTCGGGCACCCCAGTCAATCATAATTTTACAAGTAGTCAATAAGAAATGCAAGTAAAGTATTTTTTGCAAAAAAATAACTTAATGGATTCGTTTAATTTAAGGAATGTTAAAGAATTTAGTGTATGCAATGTATTACAGGTAGGTAGGTAAGAAGAAATATTGAAATATTTTAAATCTTAAATGACAAACACCACTCAGAATTTTCTGAGTGGTGTTTGGGTTTTGCTATACTTATGCCACTTCTGGAACATAACCATTAACTTCTTCACAGCCAGAACCTTGACATGTGACTTGACCGGCATCGCCGATAGTAACGATGACATCTGGCGCTGTAACTATAGCATAATTAACTTTAAGTGCTTCTGGTGCAACTGCTTCCATTGTGTTGCAAATACATGAAAATAAAGACCAAAAACTAAAGCCACTACTTTTAGGAGGTGGTGCAAAAGCGCTTTGGTGGCGAGTATAGGCTTTTTCTGTAAAACCAGATACTACAAATGGTGTTCTTGATGATGGCATAATATCAGGCCTTACTTTTTCACCATTTTCCATTGTATAAGTAGGGCTTGATGCATTATGAGCTAATGCGCCTATAAGGTTAAAAAGATCTCCTGTTTGCTTTTGCGCTTTTGCAAAATCACCTTTTTGAGAAACAGTCACTTTTAGACTCCCAGTATTATGACCAGCGATTATCGTGATTTGCGACATGGCTACATTGGATAGAGCCAATAAAATAATAGTAGCGACCCTTTTTATTAAATACTGCATTGTCTGTTCTCCTCATGTTCTATGCAATAAATTTCATATGTGACTTAGTCTAGGTGATTCAAAAATTTTTATTTTCTGATTGATTTGGTTGGTGTCTATTTTGTTTCATTCATGGAGGATTTAATGCCTGTTGTGAGATTTTTAAGAAAACAAGAACGTCAATTGGCTATAAGTGAGGGAAATTTGAATTTATTTTAGTTAGATATGTTTAACACGGTTCATAAAGATTTTTTTAGGCTGTAGCGTAGTGAATAGAAATAAGCCTGATCTGTTTAACTCCGTAGTTGTCTCATAAGTAGGTTCGCGTAATCTCTGATAGGTTATGTAAGCAATATCTCTATATTATAATGCATATTATATTACATTGGAGAAAAGATTAGTTTTAGTATTGTGCTTGCTTTATACGTTTATAGCAAGCAAATGGCATGCCACGCAGCTATTCCCGCTGGATTTATATATAACTGCATGATTTTATTTAAAATATCTAAAAAAACTTTGCGAAAAAAACATTTGATTCGTGGAACCAAGGTTTTTATAGAGCGAAATGCACAGCAGCAAAAAAATTTTAAATCTATTTTTAGGCCACTATAGTAGTATATAATTGCACCTACCGATTATTTTTCGCAATGTTCCACGAGCTTTTTTATTTATATTCAGTAAGCTATAAGCATTTTCAGCGGGAATAGCTGCATGCCACGATCAAAGATTTCTGTTTGCAACTTTGATTAATTGCTACAAAATAATTTTTAAGGAATGTATTGTACATCAGAGACTAAGTAGACGATTTTTAAGCCAAACACTAAAATCTCGCTCGATATCGCGAAATTATTGTGGAATGGAGCGTGGAAGTGGTGTTTATCCCTGATTGAGAGCAAAGTAGAATTAAATAAAACTAATATTTGAGCGCCAACGTGTTCTCCTGCGTGAATAATGAGTTCCAATTCTTATTTTGCTCGTTTTCTTTGAGTAGCAATGCGTAGAATTTTGATTAAATTTAGTTTAGTTCGATGGATAGCCTCGTATCAGGGTCAATAAATATTAAATAAATAGTGCTAAACGCAGAACAGTTTTCGTCTAGGGCATCAATAAACAGCTATATTTGGCTCTGGTCATTCTTAAATAAAATGAGATATTTAATGACAAGCCAGTAAACAACGATTTGTTTAAGAATCGAATAATGTCCACTAAAGCAGTGTAAGATCATGTTGTTATCATGGACAACGTATCTTTTCA
The DNA here is from genome assembly GCA_964352915.1 of uncultured Legionellales bacterium. GTDB lineage: Bacteria > Pseudomonadota > Gammaproteobacteria > PIVX01 > PIVX01 > CAYGTQ01. Next base: position 2,437 of record CAYGTQ010000066.1, on the reverse strand, counting down.
CAAAATCAGTGACGTGGCCAGGCTTATCGAGGCTGCAGGGGCTAAGTTGATTTACCTGCCACCCCACTCACCTGAGCTTAATCCCATCGAAGCAATATGGTCTAAAGTAAAACATCTTCATAGAAAAATGAAAGCTCGTTTTTTTCTTCAGTTTAAAAAATCAATTAAGAAATCTTTTCTTAAAGTTACACCACAAGATTTGAAAGGGTGGTTTCAACATGCTGAATATCGATCATTTGTTTACGGGGACGATATAAATAACCTATCATAGTCAAATGCATTTCTCTGAAGAATTTAATATTTTTTAGTACACAGATGTCATGAGATAAATCTTTACATTTATTATTCGGGGTTTCATAAAGTCAAATATTAGCAGCAGCCCCATCAGAATATGGAGCTGCCAAATCAGTACGTCAGCTTGTCTAATGAGTTTCGCTGTCAAAGCCTGCAGCGATCTCATCAAGAGATAAATTCAAAATATGGTCAGGATGATCTTCTAATTCTTTTAATGAAACTATCTGCCATGAATCAATGTCATGGTCTACCAATTGCCAATCTTTATCATGTGCTAAATAATCACTGGTCTGGACTGTGTTGACAGCTAGTTTTACAAGCGGGACGGTGAGTTTAGATGCAGTTTGTTGAACCAAGGATTTTGAAGCCACTACTTTATGAGATGTTTGAACGCTTACTTCAGGTCGTACAATAGGGATAAGTGGTTTGTCTTTAGTATTTTCTGCTTGTGAACTAGCATGTTTAACTAAGGAGAATACAGGTTTTCCGATAACTTTTAATTTTGTTACAGAAACTGTAGATGCAGTATTTGTAGATTGTACCCTCGTTGGTTCACTAGGGCATTTTTTTTGAAGAGCTAGCCATTGACGTACAGATTTCTGGATTTTAATGGCAAAGTGCGGCTTGATATATTTAGTATGTAGTTTAGATTTCTTGCTGAAAATAACTTGAATTTCAGGTGAAGTTATCCATTCTTTAAGCATATATTGATCAATGTCATCTGTATCAGCTAGGCTTTTGATGGAATGATTTCCATCCATGTAAGTCATATCATTAATTAAATGCGCATAAGTGCCTACAGATGTCTTTAAGTCTTCTTCTGATGTAAAGGCAGCATTTCCTTTCACAGAGTCATTCGTTGCGCCAGACAACAAAAGAGGGACGTAACCATCTTTAATGGTGAAAAACTCTTGCTTTTGAGTTGGTGTAGCCGAAATTATATCAATATCTCTGACAGGGAATTGAGTCATTTTTTGAGTTAGCAAGCTGCTTGTAGAAGAAGATTTTTTGCCCAGTTGATAATATGCACGAATACCTGAAAACCAATGGTGCAGCCGCAAAGTGTCAAAGCTGTACTCCATTTCAAAAGAAATCCAGGAAGTTAGAGTGTGGCGAGAGCGCAATCTGATACCTTGTGCTAAAGGCGCGCCTTTTCTCTTGAATCGATAGTAAGCCACAAACATCTGTGATGTTGACCAAGGCAGCAAATGGCCACCCCATTCCAAGTCAAAGCCCGGCAGAGCTTGTTCAAATTTTTGATGTAAAGTGCGGGTATAGATGGTTTGTGTGCCATTGAAATCTACATTTAAATGGCTAGCACGTTGAATTAAATAACGATTTTTCTCTGGTAAGTATGTGTTAAATCTTAACTCCCGCGTTTTGCTTAGCCATTCAGCACCTATGGTAGCTTGTTGAAATTGATTATGCATTTGAGTTGAGCGGATATCCCAAAATCCATAGATACCCCAAATATGTTCTTGATTTAGATAACGAATGCCTAGACCAAAATTACCTTCTTTTTGGTGTTTACTGTCCCCCATGCCTACTATATTGGCATACAAAAGAGAGTTTTCACTTTGTAAAATTGGCATTAACAGTCCAGCTTGCCCCACATGCCTTTGCTTGCCTAATTTTAGATTCATCTCTACTCTAGGTCGATAAGTTATAGCATTTGTGTCTAGATTTGTATCCAGTGCGTGACACTCTGTAACCACGAATCCTGCGGTTACACTAAAAAACATTAGATTAGTATGTTTGTTCATCGTTTGCCTCCTCAATGAAAATGCAGAAAGTTACAGAGGCCGCCGTTATTATTTTTAGATGGCAGTATGTAGCCTATCTATGATGCCAGGATCATAAATATTGTCTATAGGAGATTGGCTATAGTTGAGTGAGGCATTTAACCTTAATATTTTTTATCAAGAAAAATTATATATCTGCTTTGCCATAATAAAGTTAATAAGATATAGAATCATCATCTTAAGGGGTATACCCAATGAACTTGAATTCGCGCGCTTAAATTTGCAGTCTCTGAAAGTTATCATTAATTCTCGATAACAGTTCACTTCTCAATGTTCTGAGTTCATGCTGTAAAAAGTGGGTTATGGTTTCTCTAAAATCTTTGGCAGATTTAAAAAATCGA
>CAYGTQ010000065.1:0-9190 GCA_964352915.1 uncultured Legionellales bacterium | reverse complement strand
TTCAACACGTACCCACTTAAAAACTTGCTCAAGCCCATATTCTTCCAGCAAACCAATAAAGATCACAAGCTTGGATACACTTTGTAAAGAAAAAGGGTACCCTAAAGCATTGCCAGCTGCCACAGGCTTACCATCTAAGGGTTGTACAATAATGCCCGTCAATTCAGGATCGACAGCCGCCAATTCTGGGATATAATTGGTTACCTCACCACTGGTGATACCCATCACATCAGTCAGGATCTGGTTAATCATAGATTTGGTCAATTTGGTCTGCGCCATGTTTGCTCTAAAAATAGTCGCTACTATCTATTAAGCATACTACAAATTTACAGACACGGTAGATCACTTTGCTTAAATTGACAGTACTCGCTTCATCAAAGGTATGGATAAAAGTTTTTTTTCAGATAAAGTTGCTTGGTCCAAAGAATCCAGAGCTCGCAAAAGGTTAGGCATATCACGTTGATAATGGGTCAGTAAGAATTGTCCAGCAGTCTCGGACAACCTAAAACCTCTTGCCTTAGACTTTTGCTGCAGCCAAGCTAACTTATCCTGATCGGCTAAAGCATACAGCTGAAAAACCAAGCTCCCAACCACTCTTGATTTTAAATCACCAAGCTCTAAATCCAGCATTTTTGCAGGTTGTTTCGCAGTCATAATCAAACGACCTTGCTTTTCATGAATACGGTTGCATAAGTCAAAAATAGCTTCTTCCCAGGAAGGCAAACCAATGATGGCGTCTATATCATCCAGACACACCACATCCATAGCCTCTACCGAATCGAGCAAAGCCGGTGACAATCGTCTGCATTGCAGCAAAGGGAAATAAGCCACAGACAATCCCATGGCATCCCCCAGATGACAACATGCTTGCAATAAATGGCTCTTGCCAGAGGCCTCATTACCCCAATAATAAATCTGATGCCAACACTCTGTTTGCAAAACTTGATTCAAGCTATGTATTAATTGCTCATTTTTGCCTTCAAAAAAATTGTCGAAAGTGCTATCTTCGCGCAGTCTAAGTTGAAGTGGCAATTGCCTTTGATGAGTCTTAGCCATAAATCCGCTTCATCCAAACAACCATGTATTGTTGCCAACTCCAAAGCGTCACTGCCAACACCCCCCATTGCAAGATAGGCGTCCACAATGACAAAAAGCCTCCGGGAAAAGCATGCTGACACAAAAGAGCCATCACCATCAGGATTTGAAGCACTGTATTAACCTTACTGAGCCATAAAGCACCAAATTTTAAATGCTCTTGGTGGAACATATAAGCCCAGCACACAGACAGCAAAATAAAAGCATCACGTAATATCAGCAAAGCAAAAACTATGACATGGAGATCACCCAGCCAATAAAAAACCAGAAAACTACTCATTAAAATCAATTTATCAGCCAATGGGTCGAGAAAACCACCCAAACGGCTGGTCCAACCAAAACGCCGTGCCAGATAGCCATCCACACCATCTGAAAAACCTGCCACCGCAAACAAGCTCAAGGCCAGCATATACTGTTGAGACAACAGGCTGTAACAGTAAGGCACCACTAAGATGATCCGTGCACAAGTAACGATATTAGGCAGGCTCACACACATCATAATATTAACTGGTACTTCAAAGTGGATGTATCTTGGCTCTCAACTTTTTTTGGCAACAGCAGATCACTTTTTGCCAAAGCATGAGTAAGCAGATTCAGATGCTCGTTTAGGCGCACCTGATACACCGCTTCATCGGATTTTAAACTTTGTAAATGAACAGATTTCACCATAGGCAAATGTCTTAAGTAATTTAACACCCGTTGGTAATCCGCATGCGCTTTGATATTTTGAACCGATAACAATATTTGCATAGGTTGCACGTTTTGCAAAGCCGCTTGCTGCCATAAAAAATCTCTGACCCCAAACAGAGTATTCTGAACCAGAGGCGATAAATTAAATTGCGAATGATGCCATTTGTTCTTAGCTAAACTCCATTGTATGCTACCTAAAAGCTCCCATCTTGCGGACCACAATTCTTCTATAGGATCGAGAGACACATCCCCTACCAGCAGAAAATCACAATGATATTGCTGTAATAACTGTTGTGACAATTCCTCCTTTACCAAATGTCGACCGCCCAGAGACTGCTCTGTCACATCAAACAATGGAAATACCAGACGCAATCCCAGACGCTTAGCTGATTGCTCAAATTTCTCCTGCATCACATCCATAGCATTGGGATCGAGAGTATCATCTGCTAAAAGCCACACCAAAACTTGCGGCGGCCTTTTGCCAGGCCACTGCTTTATTTGCAAATTCTCCAGTTGCTGTATCAACTGCTCGCCATCAAAGGTTAAACGAACAAATAAAGATTGTTTGTCATCCTGCTGATAACGATACTGCACCAGAAAATTATCAGCTTTAGACAAAAGCGACTCTTTGACCACCGCTTGCTCCAACACTTCGGGTTCACTGGTGAGCCTTAATAATATTTGCTCAAGGCCTGTGACCACCTCAGCTCTGGGAGAGCCCTCTGCACGATGCCTCACGGGTACATCTATTTGAAATAAACTGTTCTCAGCCATTATTAAGCCGTGTGAAAATAACAGTAGCAGCACACAAAAAAATTGCCACATACCTGATGCCACCTGTTCATTATTTGTCATAATCATTTGAATTATCCATCATACTAACGTGTGATCATACCGCGAGCGCCATGATTCGCCAAGTGCATCACAGCCAGTGCCTAACGCAGCATGTGCTCTATGGTGGGCAACCATCGCTAAATCAGCTTTTTTCGTAGCTGCTGCCAAGGGGACGCCACTCAAGAAAGAACTTTAATTGATCATTTGAACATATATTTTGTCATTATTTGAATCTGTCCTTAGAAAAGGTCTATAATAGTCAGTAATTAATCGGTTGTGTGGGGTTATCCTGTATCATGATAAAATCTGAACTCATTGCTGCGCTCAGTCGAAAGCAACCTCATATTCCTGAAAAAGATATTGGCTTAAGCGTTAATCTCATGGTTGAGTACATGAGCAATGCCCTGGGCGCTGGACAGCGCATCGAGATCAGAAGCTTTGGCAGCTTCTCACTGCACTACCGCCCTCCGCGTAATGCACACAATCCTAAAACAGGAGAACGCGTGGTCACCAAAGCCAAATACAGCCCTCACTTCAAACCCGGAAAAGGTTTGCGGGAACGTGTTAATGAAGCTAAGGCACATACGCCAATCATTGACAGTCGCGATGAGCCTGACGACGACTAAGTGCGCGGTAAGGTCACGCCTTTTTGACCAAGGTATTTACCTTGGCGATCACGATAAGAAACTTCACACACTTCATCTGATTCAAAAAAAAGCATTTGTGCTACGCCTTCATGCGCATAAATTTTAGCAGGCAAAGGTGTGGTGTTAGAAAATTCCAAAGTCACATGCCCTTCCCACTCAGGTTCTAAGGGTGTGACATTCACAATAATGCCACAACGCGCATATGTAGACTTTCCTAAACAAATGGTGAGTACTTTACGTGGTATTTTAAAATATTCTACCGTTCGAGCCAAAGCAAATGAATTAGGTGGAATGATGCAGACATCAGATTTGACATCGACAAAACTGTTTTCATCAAAGGCTTTGGGATCAACCACAGCTGAATTGATGTTGGTGAATATTTTAAATTCATCAGCACACACCACATCATAGCCATAACTGGATGTGCCATAAGAAATAGCTTTCTCGTCACCACGCGCTTTCACTTGTTCCGGATAGAAAGGGTGGATCATCTCAGAAGTTTCAGACATGTGACGGATCCAACGATCTGATTTTATGCTCATCAGGCTCTCCTAGTCATTAAGTCGTGGTTTCTACAATAATTTCAGGAAAAGGGCGCTTAGTGCTTGTCCTCTGACAAGCCAGTTTGCCAATCAAACTCAGCAGCACATCTTTGTAAATTTCATCAATCATAGTTTTATCAGGAGCCACACCTTGATCAAGTGCTGCAGCCAATTCTGGCATGAAAGCTATTTTACCTAAAAGTGGTAACTGGTTGGCTTGTGCCAGCTCAGCACCGCCTTGCCCTGCAAAAAGAGGCAGTGGATGCTGGCATTCACTGCACTGATAATAACTCATGTTCTCAATCACACCTAAAAGTGGGATACGTACCTTTTGCAGCATCTGTAAGCCACGGCTGGTATCAGCCACAGCCATCTTCTGTGGCGTGGTCACAATCATGGCACCATTGACAGGTACTTTTTGAGCCAGTGTCAACGGAAGATCGCCTGTACCTGGAGGTAAATCCAACAGCAGATAGTCTAGGTTATCCCACGCCGTATCGTACAGTAACTGCTGCAGCGCTTTGGTCATCATAGGGCCACGCCATACCATAGGCGTACCGCTTTCAACCCAATAACCTATGGACATGCTTTGAAGCCCGTGAGCTGTTATCGGCAACAAGCGACCAGAGCTGTCCTGGGTTAAGCGCTCATGGGTCGTGCCCAACATAGTAGGTAGGCTTGGACCATAGATATCAGCATCCAAAATACCTACATGTGCGCCTTGATCGCGCAAAGCATAAGCCAGGCCTAAAGTTGTTGCAGACTTGCCCACGCCACCTTTAGCCGATGCTATGGCAAGGATACATTTAACGCCTGGAACAGAGGGTAGTGCGTGAGCTGCCTGCCAATCATGCATTTGATTCTCGCATGTGACATCAAACATAGTGTCTGGCCACTTTGCAGACAAAGATTGCTCTATTTGTGGTATCAAAAGCTGTTCGATGCTATCAGCTGGTGTACCCAGATTGATGCTTACTTGAATAACAGAGCCTTGCCCCCTGCAGCAAACAGCTTGCCGCCCCAAAGGTAATTGCCATAGGGGCACCAAGTATGTCTCTAAAAACGCGGAGATCGCCGATATTTCCGGCTGCTTTGACATAACCCATCCATCTGATGAAATAGATTGATATGTTACCTTGGAATCATGAGCAGCGCTAGTTTAAGGCATTTATAGAGCCCAAAGCTTGACAGCAACTGTCTTACATTTCCGCAGTTGTTTGCCAGTTGAACTTATCTGAAGTTTTGTTTTTATTCTATGCTTATTGATGTATTGATAGCAATTAATTAATAGATGACCTATGTTTGTGACTTAATACAAACCAAATTAATGCTGGACTGTAACGAAGCTTACCATGACTGTATTTCGTATCGTAAGTTGCGTCCCCTTATTTATTCCTACAAAGCTGATTCATTGATAGCTGACGGTGCGCAGAAACAACGCCAAATAACAAGGCAGTTAGATTCATACATATCGGACATAACGATTGTTAGGCAAACCAGCTGTACCATTTGTCCAATTAATCACTCACAAGGTAGCTTGAACTGAAATGGAAACATACCGGAAAGATCATTTCACATCCAACGGGTACCCCCTTGCACCTGATTATACGCAAGAAAAATTGGTACTAAGCGATTAAAAGGAATCTACTGCCTATATATCGCCAAAAATGTTTTTATAAAGTCCCATTTGCGTAAAAAAAATTAAGCACTTCTTGCGTAAGCCGCTCTCTTAAGTAGTTTTTCAGCATAGAATTTATGTTTTCATCAATTTATCATTCAGTCAACAATCAAACAAGGTAGAGGGCTGGCAGCATCAGAGTATTCTTTGCACCCCATATCGATACTCTTTCAAGCTGCTTTGGTAGGAGGGTAGTGCATAAAAAACTATGCACTACCACTTTCCAAGCCGCAATTTGCGCCTTATAAAGAAGTCGCTGGAAAGCCAAGCGCAAGCATGCACATCACTTGTATAGGATTTTTTAGTCTCAACAGGACACCTAAGCTGGTCATTGCAGCTTTGGATTCGTATAATGAGGGTCTTTTATATATCCGACAGAGCTTTGCATGATACGTCAATTGTTCATCACCTGTGCACTACCCTATGCAAATGGCCCACTACACCTGGGTCATCTCGTTGAATTCATTCAAGCAGACGTCTGGGTACGCTTTCAAACCATGCGCGGCCATCACTGTACTTTTGTATCTGGTGATGATGCTCATGGTACCGCCATTATGCTAAAAGCTGACGCCTTAGCCATCACACCTCAAGCCCATATCGACCAATGCCACCAGGCACACCAACAAGATTTAAAGGATTTTGATATTGGCTTGGATATATTCCATACCACCCACTGTGAAGAGAATCGCCGTCTATCAGAAAACCTCTTTACAAAAATAAATGCCCAAGGTGATATCGAAGCACGACAGATTGAACAAGCTTTTGATGCAGAAAAAAATCTGTTTTTACCCGATCGCTACATCAAAGGAACTTGTCCTAAATGCCATGCAGATAACCAATATGGTGATAATTGCGATGCCTGTGGCACCACTTACCAGGCACACGAATTGAAAAACCCCAAATCTACGCTCAGCAATACCACTCCCATCACAAAACAAACCGAACATTTGTTTTTTCGCTTATCAAAGTATCAAGCATGGCTCAAAAACTGGATTGACACACATTGTCCTCAACCAGAAATCATCCACAAATTGCAAGAATGGCTGGAGCAAGGCTTAACCGATTGGGACATTACCCGTGATCCTCCTTATTTTGGCTTTAAAATACCTGGGCGCGATCAATATTTCTACGTATGGCTGGATGCACCTATCGGCTATATGGCAAGCCTTGATAAATTAAGCCAATCAAAGTCTGAGCTCTCGGTTGAACGAGTATGGCAAGCCAACAGTCCCGTGGAAGTGTACCACTTCATTGGCAAAGACATTGTGTATTTCCACACGCTGTTTTGGCCTGCCATGCTTAAAAGCGCTGGCATGCGCACACCGACTTCTGTATTTGTGCATGGCTTTCTGACCATTAATGGCCAAAAAATGTCAAAATCCCGTGGGACCTTCATCACTGCACGCAGTTATCTTAAATATCTTGATGCGGAGCATTTGCGCTATTATGTTGCGGCCAAATTATCTTCTCGGGTTGAAGATATTGATTTACAATTTAATGATTTCAAACAACGCGTCAATGCAGACTTGGTTGGTAAAATTGTCAACATAGCCAGCCGCTGTGCTGGTTTCATCCACAAAAACTTTAAAAGCAAGCTAGCAGGCACTCTGCATCAGGCTGCATTATTTGAATCCAGTCAAGCACAGGCTTCAGTGATTGCTGATTACTATGAAACACGCCAAACATCAAAAGCTGTGCGTTTGATCGCAGAGCTTGCCGATCATGCCAACCAATACATTAATGACATGGCACCTTGGAAAGTCATAAAAGATCAGGATAAACTCTCTGAAGTCCACCAAGTCTGTACCACAGGCCTGAATCTTTTTCGTTTGCTGATGATTTATGTCTCACCCATTTTACCTAAAATGTCGAACGACGCTGCCCAGTTTTTTCAAAGCAAGCCATTTTGTTGGCAAGATCTCGATACACCATTACTGAACCACAACATTGGCCCTTTCAAACCTCTGACCCAACGGGTAGAACAAGAATCGATCGATGCCCTGATGGCCGATCCAGTGGCTGATCACAGCCAAACCACCAAGGAGCCTATTATGACCAACACCAACCATCATAACGATGGCATCATCACCATACAGGATTTCAGCAAAGTTGATCTGCGTGTAGCTATCATTACACAAGCAGAGCATGTGGAAGGCTCACATGCGTTATTGCAACTACAACTGGATGTCGGCGATCACCAGAAACAAGTTTTTGCTGGGATAAAAAAACACTACGCTCCTGAAGATTTAATCCATAAAAAAGTTATTGTAGTGGACAATCTCCAACCCAGAAAAATGCGTTTTGGAGTCTCAGAAGGAATGATTTTAGTCACTAAATTTTCAGAGCAAGAAGAGCTTTTCTTGCTAGAGCCTAACATCAACGCCAAACCAGGCATGCGAGTCGGCTAAGTGGAAAGCACTTTAGTTGAAAGTCTTGAGGCTATTTTACCGCAAACTCAATGTGGGCTGTGCACTTATGATGGCTGCAAACCTTACGCACAAGCTCTTGCCAAAGGTGAACGCATCGATCGCTGTGTCCCAGGAGGCATACAAACCTTAAACAGGATTGCTGATCTACTTGAGCGCAATCCAAGCCCCTACCAAGAAAAAGTGGCTAAGCAGTTCATACCTGCTTCTAGAGTATACATAGAAGAAGATGCCTGCATTGGTTGCACCAAATGCATTCAAGCCTGTCCTGTAGATGCTATCATAGGCGCGCCCAAGCTCATGCACAGTGTAATTCAAGCAGAATGCACAGGTTGCAATTTATGTTTGCCTGTATGCCCTACCAATTGCATGATAAATGATGCTACAAAGCCTGCTACTTATAAACCCGAGCACGCTAAAAAACGATACCTTGCTAAAATGGCAAGACAACAAAGCAAAAGCTCAGAAAAACCTCAAGGACATACATTAAGCAACCAAAACGCTGATGTCCGCAAACAAAAACAAGCTTATATTGAAGATGCACTCAAACGCACTCAAAAACGCCAGTCAACACCATGAGCCCACAAGCCCGTCGTCAAATTTTTAAAACACTCAAAGCAAATAACCCAAAACCAAAGACTGAGCTTGTCTATAGCAGCCACTTTGAGCTTCTGGTATCGGTCATCTTATCAGCACAAGCTACTGACATCAGTGTCAATAAAGCCACTTTACCTTTATTCAAAGTAGCCAATACCCCTGAAAGTCTATTGGCATTGGGTTATGACCGATTATGCCATTACATCAAAAGCATCGGTCTTTACCGTAACAAAGCCAAACACATCATCGCTATGTGTCAGACATTAATTGAAAAACATCAATCAAAAGTGCCTGATACGCGCCAGGCATTGGAAGCATTGGCGGGTGTAGGACGCAAAACCGCCAATGTTATCCTTAATACTGCTTTTGGCCAACCCACCATGGCTGTGGATACACATATTTTCCGGATTGCTAATCGCACAGGCCTGGCCCCTGAGGCCACTCCGCGTGCAGTAGAAGATCGCCTCATAGCCACCATACCGAAAGAATTTCTACAAGATGCTCATCATTGGCTGATATTACATGGCCGCTATACCTGTACAGCCAGAGCTCCAAAATGCCAGGCATGCTCTATTGTGCAGTGGTGCCAATATCCAGATAAAACTTAATTCCTTACCCTCATCAATCCCTCATTTTACTGGTCTAACACAGAGCACCAGATATTTTTCTTTCTGAGCAAAC
>CAYGTQ010000064.1:0-9302 GCA_964352915.1 uncultured Legionellales bacterium | reverse complement strand
TATAGCCTATCTCAAAATCCTCTTCTCGTGGTCTGATTTTTGGGGTCCACCTCAAGGTATGGTTGCAAGTATTGTTTGGCAGCCATGGTAGAATTTGAAAGATTTCTATTAAAGATAGCACATAAACTGGCTGTATTTAGCTGTAGTTGGGGATAAGCAAGACGTGATTCACGCTCACAGTTAGTGCGAGGCTCATGGCTTGAGTCGATTCTAGAAAATATATTGATGGCATTGGCTTAAATGTTATAATTGGATTTGCACCGAGGTTATTTTTTTTCGTTGACTATGAATATATTTAAAACAGTTATGCATGCATTGTTGTGGTGGCATGTTCTGTGGTTATCTGCCTATGCAAGAATTGTCACTGTGAGTAATGTGGACAGTGAGGCCTTTATTAGGCTTGATTTAAAATATGATGAAGCTGATGGGATTACTCTCACGCTAAAACCCTTAGAGAGCAAAGGGGTAGACATCGACTTAGATGTCGATGGGATTTTAGCGCTTTCCAACATCGAGGCCCGATGGCCAGATAATTTTCTCTATAAGTATCATGGCTCTTTTCACCCACCTTTGTACCTGAAGGCATCACAAACTGATATTGAGTTCAGTGTCCTTATTGAAAAGGCTCATCAAGGCATGTCCCTTTTTAACAGGGAGCTTTTTGCAGCCTTAATCTATCCATCAGGAAAATTGTTCTTGATGAAAGCTATGAACAAATAACCGCCTATCCATTTGATGCTATTAGGTTCTTTCACTGAATTTTTAGACACTGAAAGATTTTGAGTAGTTATTTTTTCATGTTTTATTTAATTTAATTATCGTATACTTACATAAAATATCTCATTAAATTACGTCATGTGGATGATTGTCAAACGAAGTGTTGCTGTGTTGTTGATGGCTTCGTCTGTTTATGTCTTGGTCATCCTTTATCAGTGGTGGAGCTGTTATCCCACCAGTATGGTGCGGGTGGCTGGCGAGTACGCGCATACAGAGCAAAGCCATGTCTCAGAGGTTCTGATGGCTCAGATACAGCAGCACGGCTTTTGGCGTTTGCCTTTGGTTAAGCTGCAATCTGCACTGAAAACATTGCCTTGGGTAAAAGATGCACGTATCACACGACGTTGGCCAGGTGTGATTGATGTTGAACTGAACGAGTATCAACCCGTTGCTCGTTGGGGGCAATTTTCTTTGTTGGATCCTCAGGGGCAGATGTTTTCGCCTAAAAAATTACCAGATTCTGTGCTAACATTGCCATATTTACTTGGTTTAAAGGGCCAACATAGTGAAATTTTGGCACAATATCAACAATTTAGTAGTATATTGCAGCCAATTGGCGTTAAAATAGCTAGGCTAGAGGCCACAGAGCAGGAAAGCTGGGTGGTGCAATTATCCAATGGCTTGAAGATTTATGTAGATCAAGAGAAGCCCGGGGTACCACTGAAGCGGTTTGCTGATGTGTATGATGCGATTTTAGGGCCACATGCCGTGCATGCTAAAAGGGTTGATTTGCGGTATGCTAACGGCCTTGCGGTTGCCTGGCGCCACAACGAAAAGCCTAAAGGATAAGTTAGGGTTATATAAAAACAAAGTATGTCAAAAAAACACGATAAAAATTTAATAGTTGGCTTGGACATAGGAACGTCTAAAGTGGTTGCTATTGTCGGAGAAGCCACTCAGGATGGTCAGATTGACATTATTGGTGTGGGCTCTCATCCATCCAGAGGCTTAAAGCGTGGCGTCGTGGTTAATATTGAGTCGACTGTGCAATCCATCCGGCGTGCTGCGGAAGATGCGGAGTTAATGGCTGGCTGTGAAATTCACTCCGCTTTTACTGGCATTGCTGGGAGCCATATCAGAAGTCTTAATTCGCATGGTATCGTGGCCATCCGTGACAAAGAAGTATGCCAGAGTGACATTGATCGTGTGATTGATGCCGCGAAAGCTGTGGCTATACCCGCTGATCAGAAAATTCTGCATATTTTACCTCAAGAGTACATCATCGATAATCAGGAGGGCATTCGAGAGCCTATTGGCATGTCTGGCGTGCGTTTGGAAGCCAGGGTGCATATGGTCACTGGTGCCGTCAGCTCTGCGCAAAATATTATCAAATGTGTGCGTCGTTGTGGGCTTGATGTGGGCGATGTAATTTTAGAGCAATTGGCGTCCAGCCAATCGGTTTTATCGGAAGATGAAAAAGAGTTGGGTGTTTGCTTAATCGACATTGGTGGAGGCACTACGGATATAGCCGTGTTCACTGATGGTGCGATACGGCACACTGCAGTGATTCCTATTGCCGGGGACCAAGTCACCAACGACATTGCGGTGGCATTGCGTACACCAACTCAGTCAGCAGAAGAGATAAAAATTAAACATGCTTGTGTCATGAGTGCAGTGGGCAATCATGACATGATTGAAGTGCCAGGAGTTAATGAAAGACCTGGAAAAACCATATCCCAAGAGGAGTTAGCGCCGGTTGTTGAAGCGCGCTATGATGAATTGTTTCGACTAATTAAAGCAGAATTACGCCGCAGTGGTTTTGAAGATTTGATCCCTGCAGGTATCGTCCTTACAGGCGGTGCATCCAAAGTGCAGGGTGGGGTGGCATTGGCTGAGTCTATCTTTGCTATGCCGGTTCGCTTGGGAGCTCCACAACATATCAGAGGCTTGACTGAAGTGGTTAATAATCCGATTTATGCGACAGGTGTGGGTTTGTTGCTCTATGGGCATCAGCAGCGCACATTGGGGCAGCCTGATATGATGTTTAAGCATCAAAGTTTTCAGGGGCTTTGGTCGCGTATGAGACAGTGGTTCCAAGGTAATTTTTAATAAAAAAGTGCACTATACTATGAAAAGAGCAGATGAAAAAGGTGATATGATGTTTGAATTGATGAATAGCAAGCCACAAAATGCGGTGATTAAGGTCATTGGCGTGGGTGGCGGCGGAGGCAATGCTGTTGAGCACATGTTAACTGAGCACATCGAGGGTGTTGATTTCATTTGTGCCAACACCGATGCTCAGGCATTAAAAAATTCAAATGCAAAGACTGTCATGCAGTTGGGTGAGGCCATCACCAAAGGCCTGGGTGCAGGTGCAAACCCTGAAATCGGTCGACAAGCTGCTGAAGAAGACATTGAGCAGATTAAAGAAGTCCTGCAAGGGGCTGACATGGTGTTCATCACAGCAGGTATGGGTGGGGGCACAGGTACTGGTGCGGCACCTGTGGTTGCAGAAATAGCGAGATCGCTGGATATCTTGACAGTAGCCGTGGTGACCAAGCCTTTTGCTTTTGAAGGACGGCAACGTCATCGTGTTGCTGAAGAAGGCATTGCGTCGTTGTCTAAAAACGTTGATTCCTTGATTACCATCCCCAATGATAAATTGCTCAGTGTTCTTGGTAAAAATATTACCCTATTAAACGCATTTAAATCTGCTAACAACGTATTGCTGGGAGCAGTTCAGGGGATTGCTGATCTCATCACGCGTCCAGGGCTTATTAACGTCGACTTTGCTGACGTGCGCACTGTTATGTCTGAAATGGGTATGGCTATGATGGGTACAGGGGTTGGTTTAGGAGAAAATCGTGCTCGTGAAGCTGCTGAAGCAGCCATTGCCAGTCCTCTGCTTGAAGATGTTAATTTAAGTGGCGCCCAAGGTATTTTGGTCAATATTACGGCGGGCCTTGATATGTCGATTGGTGAATTTGAAGAAGTGGGCGATGCCATCAAAGATTTCATTTCTGACAATGCAACCGTGGTGGTAGGAACCGTGATTGATCCTGAAATGACGGATGAACTTAGAGTAACGGTTATTGTTACCGGTGTGAATCAGTCCCAAGTGCAAAAACAGTCGTCTACAGCTCAGTTGGTAGAGACGAAAAAGCAAGATGGGACCTTAGATTATCGTCAGTTGGAGCGTCCTACAGTGATTCGAAAACAAAACAATTCGGGACAACTTGAAAGTGGCGGGGTTCCCGATGTTGATTATTTAGACATTCCTGCGTTTTTAAGAAGGCAGGATAGAGGATAACCATAAAATTTGGGGCATATGCTCATTTATGATATACTGGCGCCATTTTTTGGTGAATGAGGGTACAGAATTGTGATTAAACAGCGCACATTCAAAAATGTTATTTGTGCAACGGGGGTTGGATTACACTCCGGCAAGAAGGTTATTTTAAAGTTAAGGCCTGCGCCAGCTAATACGGGTATTGTTTTTCGACGGATCGACTTGGATCCTATAGTGGACGTGCCTGCTTTGGCAAGCTATGTTAGTGATTCCACAATGTGCACCACCATTCATAAAGATGGCCACAAAGTAGCAACAGTTGAACATCTATTATCGGCTCTGGCTGGTCTTGGTATTGATAATGCCTACATCGATGTCAATGCACCCGAAGTGCCTATTATGGACGGCAGTGCTGCCCCTTTTATTTTTCTGATGCAGTCGGCAGGTATTGTAGAACAAGCAGCTCCCAAGAAATTTATTCTGATTAAACGCAAGCTCAAAGTGCAAGAAGGCGATAAGTTTGCCTGTTTTGAGCCTTATCAAGGTTTTAAGGTATCCTTCACCATTGACTTCAATCACCCTGTATTCAAAAACAAGCCATGCGCTGCAACTCTGGATTTCTCCAGCACGTCTTTCGTGAAAGAAGTCAGTCGAGCAAGAACTTTTGGCTTCATGTCTGAATATGAAATGCTGCAGGAAAAGAAATTAGCTTTTGGTGCCAGTATGGATAATGCGGTTGTCGTTGATGATTATCGAATTCTAAATGAAGATGGTTTGCGCTACGAAGATGAATTCGTTAAGCACAAGATCTTAGATGCTGTGGGTGATTTATTTTTACTGGGTTCAAGTTTGGTCGGTGCCTTCGTAGGACATAAATCAGGTCATGCTTTGAACCATCGTCTGCTGTGTGAGTTGATGGAAAATGAGAATGCTTGGGAATACACAACATTTGAGGACACCACCGACTTACCGATTTCTTTTCTCAGACCTGTGTTTGCCGCTTAGGTAAATATTTGTCCACATATTGTACTTTTAGAGCTTTATCTTTCTTTTCGTACGATGTGTTTGATGCTGACTATTTCCTTGAGCCCGGTGCGGCGTAGCTGGCCAAGCAAGTCTGGAATGAGAAAGCGCAGTTGAGTAGCCCAAGCAGGGTCATCGACTTCAATCACTAAGCAATCGTGGTTAAAGTTAGCTACTTGGCAGTGCTCACGCAGTGGGTCCGGCATTGTTTTTTGCACAATTTGGTTCAACTCAGATATTTTTTGCACTTTGGTATGCAATCGCTTCATGATATCATTTTGATGTTGCAAAATATGGGTTGAACGGCTCATACTTGTTGTTTGATAATGCAGTAGTTTTTAAAATATTAGTTAATGATTAAGGCCAGAGAGAGTATACATGATAAAAGCGCTTTTTCGGAAAGTTTTTGGTAGCCGTAACGATCGAGTCATTAAGCGACTGCGCTTACAGGTAGATGCTATCAATGCATTGGCTGATGAATATGCTGCCCTCACTGATGAAGCTTTGCGAGGTAAAACCCAGAAATTTCGTGAACGCTTAGCTCAAGGCTGTCAAGTAGATGATTTGTTGGTGGAAGCTTTTGCTACTGTACGGGAAGCAAGCAAGCGTACCCTAGGCTTAAGGCACTACGATGTGCAGTTGATCGGTGGCATGGTTTTGCACAGTGGGAAAATCTCAGAAATGCGCACAGGTGAAGGTAAGACTTTGATGGCGACGTTGCCCGCTTACCTCAATGCGTTGTCTGGCCATGGCGTTCACATTGTTACCGTGAATGATTATCTGGCCAAACGTGACAGCGATTGGATGCGCCCTGTATATGAGTTTTTAGGTTTATCGGTAGCGGTTGTACTGTCCAACATGAATCGAGCAGATAAGCAAGCAGCCTATGCTTCAGATGTACTCTACGCTACCAACAATGAGTTAGGCTTTGATTATCTGCGCGACAATATGGCTTTCTCATGGGATGAAAAAGTGCAGCGTCCATTGCATTATGCTGTTGTGGATGAAGTGGATTCTATTTTAATTGACGAAGCACGAACACCTCTTATTATTTCAGGTCCCGCTGAGGACAGCTCTAAGCTTTATGCCAGCATTAACCAGGTCGTGCCGAAGTTATCTAGCCAACTATCGACAGAAGTTCCACCTGATCCAGATGGTATCAACGAAGGCGATGCTGATTACACCATTGATGAGAAGCAGCGGCAATGTTATTTGACCGAACAAGGTCATCAGCATGTGGAAGAGCTTTTGCTCGCAGCGGGCTTGATTTCAGAGGGAGATAGTCTTTACAGCGCCAATAATATTAAGTTGATGCACCATCTGAATGCAGCCATGCGCGCACGTTCTTTGTACCATATTGATGTGGATTATATTGTGCAAAATGCCGAAATTGTGATTGTCGATGAGCATACGGGCAGAACCATGCCTGGCCGTCGTTGGTCTGATGGTTTGCATCAAGCCGTAGAAGCTAAAGAAGGACTGTCTATTCAAAACGAAAACCAGACATTGGCCTCGATCACCTTTCAGAATTTTTTCCGCCTATACGACAAATTATCAGGTATGACAGGTACCGCTGATACGGAAGCTTATGAGTTCCAACAGATTTATGGTTTGGAAGTGGTGGTTATTCCTACCAACAAACCTATGATTCGTGATGATCAGGCGGATTTGATTTACTTAACGCCTCAAGAAAAATACGATGCCATTATTGAAGATATTCAAGATTGCCAAAAGCGTGGTCAACCCGTGTTGGTTGGTACAGCATCAATAGAATCATCTGACTTGTTATCCAAATTACTAAAAAATAAAAATATTAAACATGAAGTGCTTAATGCCAAATACCATGAAAAAGAGGCACAAATTATTATTCAGGCGGGCCAAGCTGGTGCTGTAACGATTGCTACCAATATGGCAGGTCGCGGTACTGATATTGTTCTGGGTGGTAATGGAGAGGCTGAGATTGCAATGGATGAGAGTCTCAGCGACGAGCAGAAAGCACAAAAGCGTGCTAAGTGGCAAGTTGAGCATCAAGCGGTGCTTGACGCAGGTGGCCTTCGTATTATCGGTTCTGAACGCCATGAATCACGCCGTATTGACAACCAATTACGTGGACGTTCAGGACGTCAAGGCGATCCTGGTAGCAGCAGGTTCTATTTGTCACTTGAAGACAACTTAATGCGTATCTTTGCCTCTGATCGCGTGGCGGCTATTATGAAAAGGTTGGGGATGAAGGCTGGAGAAGCGATTGAGCATTCTTTAATTAATAAGGCCATTGAGAATGCGCAACGTAAAGTTGAAGGGCATAACTTTGATATCCGTAAGCAGCTCTTGGAGTATGACAATGTAGCCAACGATCAAAGAAAAATTATCTATCAACAGCGCAATGATCTACTACAAGCCAATGATGTATCGGACAGCATTGAAAGGATCCGTTATGATGTTGTGGAGCTTATCATCAGTCAATTTATTCAGCCAGAGACTCTTGAAGAGCAATGGGATATTGTGTCTCTTGAGCGTCAGCTAAACCAAGATTTTCTTTTATCTTTGCCTATATCGCAGTGGTTACAAGAGGACAAAGCTTTGGATGAGGCAGCGATCAGAGCGCGCATTCAGCAAGCTGTTAGCGATATGATTCAAAGCAAGGCCGACTTGATAGGTCAAGACAATATGCAAGCTTTGCAGAAAACTGTGATGCTTAGAAGTCTTGATAATCACTGGCAAGAACACCTGGCCATGATGGATCAATTGCGCCAAGGTATTCATTTAAGAGGCTATGCTCAAAAGGATCCAAAGCAGGAATACAAACGAGAAGCTTTTACTTTATTTAACCAGATGTTGGATGATTTGAAGCATGACACCATCCGTATGCTGTGTACCGTTCAAATCCAAAGTGAGCATGATGTGGAAAGACTTGATTCACAAAGACGTACTCATAGCCAGGAAAGTATGCACTATGAGCATCAAGAAGTTTCATCATTGGCCGCAGGTTCTGCCGCTAACGAAGCTCAGGTAGCTGCAGAAAGCCAGGCAACTTTTGTGCGTCAAGGGCCTAAGGTTGGTAGAAACTCGATCTGTCCTTGCGGTTCGGGTAAGAAATTCAAACATTGCCATGGGCAATTGAATTAACTTAAAATAATTGAGAGGATTGCATATGAGTTATCAAGATGATCTCATACGTGCTACCGGAGAGTATCATAAAAAATTGCAAAAGCTCAGTGAGCCTTTGCATCGTTTGATGGGTACGCATTATTTTGGTTATGTCTCAGTTGATGCAAACCTGAAATTTACTTCTTTGCATAATAATTTGCAGTGGGGAGATTATTGTGTAGAAGCTTCTTTATTTGAAAATTGTCCTTGTATGGTGCTCCCTGAAAAAATGGGTTCAGGGGTTGCCTTATACGAATCTTATCAGAACGATGAATTTATTGATTCAGTGCTTAAGGCCAGTGTGGAGCAATTTGACATTGCGCATGAGCTTGTGGTGGTGCAGTCCACAGGCACTTCTTATGAAGTGTTTAGCGTAGGTGCATCACAAGAGAATAAGCAATGGCAACGCAGCATGACAAATAAAATAAACTATTTTTATAAATTCATAGAATACTTCAAAAGAGAAGCTCAACCTATTTTGCAGGCCTCCCAAGAGTATCAAGTAGATTTGAGTGCAATTAAAGGTTCCAGTTATCTTACCCAAACACCTTTGATTGATATCAATGATGCCAAAGATCGTGAGAAATTTTTGAAAAAAATCAGTTAATATGCATATCAAAGCAGTAACGGGCCTTCTTTTTAATGATTCAGGTGAGGTATTGACTGGTCAGCGTCCTTTGCACAAGGAACTTGGTGGTTATTGGGAATTCCCTGGCGGTAAGCGTGAAGCTTCTGAGAGTAGCTATCAAACTTTGGTTAGAGAGTGGCGTGAAGAAATCGGTATAGGAATTGAGTCGGCTCGACGGCTACGTTCGTTCTGGGTACACTATGATTCACCTGTGCGTTACTTTGATATTTGGTTTATCACACAATATCAAGGCGCAGCTCAGGCCATGGAGGGACAAGTCATTGCTTGGCAGCATCCCCATACACTTAAGCGAGAAAATTTCCCACAAGCCAATCACTTACTGGTCGATATGATTATCAAAGAAGGCGCGAGCCTGGGTTTCTATCCTGTCATTTAAACCATGCAGCAATTGTGTGATTCATAGAGATCCTTTCAATTTGCATATTCTTGTGATGAAGATCGGTGATAATTACGATGTCGATCGTTTATCGGTAAGCG
>CAYGTQ010000063.1:0-9380 GCA_964352915.1 uncultured Legionellales bacterium | reverse complement strand
CCCTTCACTATCAATCAAAGCATGGGTGAGCCCGACATCAATGCCTAACGATTGGCTAAGTTCTATTGGAAACCTGTCCTTTGGACTCGAGCTTATTGCCTCTTATCCGCTGGTGCTGCTCCACTCGATATCCTCAAAACTTACATCCAAAAACAACAACGTCCTGAAACATAAATCCAGCGCTATCCATCTCCACCTAAACCATTTATGCTTCTAGGTGGAGAATTTCGCGCAGCTTGTTAAATAAAACAAGGCATGGTTTTGAATTAATGAATGATGCCATCAAAAAACAATGTGAAGCATGGTCCTAATTGACCGATCAGTTTCAGAAAATCACCATGTATTCAAGGAGGGATAGACCTTGGAATCAATTAAGCGTCATAATGCATTTGCCATTTGTACTATGTTCTTAATATACACGGTGGTTCAACTGTATTTGTTTGGTGTGATCAATACCGAGTTGATAGAAGTGCTGCGAATTGAAAACCCCAGAGAATTTGGTGTTTTGGTATCAGCTCAGTTTTATGGTTTGTCTCTGCTACTTATTCCCGCAGGCTTGTTGTTCGATCGCTGTTTCCCTAAAAAACTGATGTGGATGGCGGGCATGGTTGCGGTGATGATGTTGGAATGCTGTGTTCTTGTCAACAAAGTGTTTGAATCAAATAATGATGCAACCATGCTTAATTGCTGCTGATAGGTGACCACATCAAGGGCCGGCCTATCAATGTGTGGCTCAATCTGCAGTGCCGCAAAAAAATGACGCCCACTGGGCTCTATGGAGATTGGCATGATAAATCTACAGGATTGTTTTTCGGTCAAGATCAGTCATGATTTTTTTGCACACATGATGTGGTTATTGCTTTGCGAGAACAGTCATTATGAGCAGTACTCATTGAGCCACTGTTTAGATTGAACCATGAAACCAAAGGCCTTAAGCATAAGCAAGTATCTGGACTGTTGTCGATTAATTTGGTTTGGTTGTATGCGCAGCCGGTAATGGCATGTTTTGTTGTTGGTAATGGTTCTAATAATAGTTACAATTGTCCTCACCATACGGATTATCGGATATAATGATAGGGCCACTTGATGTGCTATGTATGATTTATGGCGAAGCTATTGATGCAATAAATTTAGATGATAATTGGTGCATTTAAGCTTGATGGATTAATAAATAAAGATAGATCATATAGCTTAGTATCAGTCCCGCTCCTAAAGCACGCCCCATACTGACTTGAGGCTTTTGCGATAGGCCGTAAGGTAATAATACCATGGATGTTAACAGCAGCATGAGCATATCTCTTTCAAAGGATAATTTAGGCAAAAAACTAGGGTTGATCACTGCGGCAAAAGGCAAAACAATCAGCACATTAAAAATATTTGATCCCATAATGTTGCCAAGCATCAGATCGTAATTTTGATGGCGCGCAGCACTGAATGTCGTGGCCATTTCAGGTAAGCTGGTGCCTAAAGCTACCAAGGTGATGCCAATAACAAATTCACTGACTCCTAAGCTCTGTGCGATGATTGTACTGCAATACACAATGCACTGAGCACTCATCGGCAATCCTATGAGCCCGATAAAAAGAGGTTTTTTCCATGGCATATCGCTCAAATGGTTTTGGGCAACCTGATCAGAGCCAGAGCTGAAGGTTTTGTGCTGCTTGGATAAGTATTTCATAAACAATGCTAAGCCTGAGATCAAAAGACCAGCATCAACGAAACCAATGTGATGATCCATCAATAAACCAATAAGGCATAAGGTGATGGCACATAAAATGATGCTCTGATCTCGAATCCAGTGTGGTTTTATAATGATGGGAAACCCAAGTAGAGTGGCACCCAGCACCAGGCTTATGTTAGCTATGTTTGAACCAATGACATTGCCCACAGCCATAGCTGTTTGTCCCTGGATGGCCGCTATGACAGAGACCACTATTTCTGGAGCAGAAGTACCCAGGGCGACAACAGTTAGACCAACAAGCATAGGTGACCATTGCAATTTTTGAGAAAGTTGGCTGGCCCCTATGACAAAGCGATCGGCGCTTATGATGATGCAAGCAATGCCGATAATAAGACCTACAAATGCGGTTAACATAATTCTAATATAACACTGGATGTCTGTGCCTAAAGCATAGCAAAGTTCATCAAACTCAAACGCGTTATAAGTGTGGCGTTCAAGCAAAGAATGGGACATTTTTTTCTGGGGAAAGATTTTTAAAAATACAAAATGAGCTTAATTTGCCTGATAAACTTAATATTAAGACAAATTATGGATATAAATGAAAAATAAAATACAAACAAGTGGACTTTATACTTAATTTTATATAGGATGGTCTTCGTTGCACTTGCTGGCTCAACAATAGCCCTCTAAGAAAAACCATCCTATACCTGAAGCAAGTGCAACGTCTTAATGTCTACATTTCTTCGATGGTGATTCCTGTCTAGCTTGTTGCCCTAAATGTAGCGCACGTAGCGCACGTAGCGCACGTAGCGTCACGTGTATGCTGTGTGTGGTTCTGAGGCAAACAGCGTTTTGAATTCTTGCAAAATGGCGTTGTTGATAGAGTAAAAAATTTACTCTTGCTTGGACAAGTAGACATGAACATGAATTTGATGGTCATTCCAGTTGTGCTGGTGCGCGAATCAATTTCACCTATGCTGGCCAACCAACAGCTGTATATTCAGATGCTTTTTTTACTAAAAGATGTTCATAACCAATCGATTGCAAGAAGGTTTTGTGCGGCTGAGCCTTGTCCAGGAATTAACTGTATAGGTTTGTCGTTCGCAGGTACATAGAGTTAACAAAGCACTCTCCAGGCTGTTTTTCCGTAGGGCTATAAATAGCTTGAGTAGCTTTGAGCTGGGTAATGCCGTAGATTATGATAATTGACAAAACTTTGCAAAGGCATAAATTTCTATTATTTATCAAGGAGTCTGAGCGTATGACTTACTCGGCACTCGGGTTGTCACATCAAACAAGCCCAGCCGCCACGTGAAAATTTTATGTGTATAAACAGCACATAAGGGTGATTGAAAGCGGCTGGGTTTGGCAGGGTGGGTATTAGCTTGCCACAGGGGTTGGCCAAGATGTGCCACTATAATCATCGTGTGCTACCTGATGTTGATGGAGCTGTGGTGCCTATCTATCCAGTTGCTGACAGGAAATCTCATGCTGATGACTCTTGAAGAACTTAGGAAAGAAAATTTTAAAGCCTGCATCAAAAAAGATGTGAGTAGGTGAAGGCTGATGTAGTCATTGGTTGAGCGATGTATCTTTGAGATCAAAGCAGTTTGTATTTAAGGCATGAGACACCAGATCAGCTTTCAGTCAATCCGATTTTTCTAAGCACACTGTCATTCATACAATAAACTGTATTTGGGTGCAAGGTCTGACGAATCGACACATATTTTGGAAGATATCTAATAAAATCATAGGGTTATTTTTCAGCAATGATTTTGCTGATTAGATTAAGGAATATTTTTACGGATGTGTCCATGGGATGTCCATTTTAGAGACCTATGAATGCTTCTAACGATGATTCTGGGGTGTTGCACGAAAGGGCAAGTACGCTAACGTGGGTCGTTATTTCAATAAACAATAATCTATTTGTGTTTTAAGTGTCTGATCTGTTAGATAATACACTTACATTTATGACTTACAAGCCTGTCTTTTTATTTTAAAATTATGTGACGATCTCTCAGGTGCAAGGCATGGTTTGGGTACCCCCTATTTTATTGTCTTTATAGCTTAAGGCGTTAATAAGATGTCTTCGTCTAATGAGACTGAGAAGCTGAGCCTTCTGTTAGTCATTGATGGGCTTGAAGGTGCTGATGCGCTACCGTCCCTGCTTGCTGATTTCTTGTTACTCTGCGATGTGCCGGGATTGAATGTCCCACCTGTCTTTATCTTATGTTTCCCCGGTGTTCCAAAGGGGCTGGGTGAAGCCAGTAATGTCGCTAAGGAGTCATCTCTGCTTCTTACAGGGCTGGGTGAAGCCAGCAATTGATGAAAGGAGTCGCCAGGGCTTTGCGTGACCAACCATGCGTCTGAAGAGGTATCAGCCGATCCTTGCAGCAATTGCTTTGGCGTACCTTTGAGGCTTTCAGGGCTTCTTATGACTGCATCCCGTGCCGTTAATAATGCATGCACCCCCCAAGGATCGTGAGGTGCGTGCGTGGTTTTTGGTGGTGTTTTTACCGGATTCAGTCGACCTGTCTCGATGGCTTTTTGTCGCGCCTGTATGGTCAGCAACCTCAATTTAAGCTCTTGCAATAGAGGATCATTTTTTACTGTCATTTCCTCAGATGGCTTAGGGCTGGTTAGTTCAGTAGTTTTTAACCGATTTTTTTGTACCATGAGGCTTCCTGCCAGGTTAAAAGGTAGGTAACTTCGAGGTTGTGGAAGGTCTGTTGTGGCATCAGGGAGGGTGCTTCTTTGCCGACGCCATTTGGGCTTTCCAAGCTCATCTTCAATAAAACGATCAAGAAGTTCTCTAGCTGAATGTGTGGATTGCACACCACCTTTTTCAGCAAGGAGCACAGCTACTTGCTGAGCTAAGCGAAATTTGGCAACCGTCGCCTGTTGCATACGGGCTGTTGATGGAGAAAGCATATCAGATTGAGGTTGGGTCTTGTAGACATGCAAAGGGGAGCCTTCAACTATTTTAAAATCATCAATCTCGCTGGCATCAAAAGAATATGGATCGTGCGGTAATTTAAAATGCTTGCTCTCAGCCATACCCGTGGTGGTCATTGGTGTGCCTTCAATGGCTTGTGTGAATGGGTTGTACTTACCTACACCACAGATACAAGCTTCGTCCCCTGTATCATGGTTCACTTCATGTAGAGAGCGTTTGACCACAGAGCTAGGTTCAAAAGTATCTCCATTTTCGTCAATAACATAATATCTGCCTGCAGATTTTTCTTGTAGTACAGGGTTGGCTTCTTCCTTGCTGTCATTGGACACAATGTCAATATCACGCATAGGTTGCTGTGTCATTTTATGATGCAAAAGAACATGGTTTTTTTCTGATGCACGTTCCCCAAGCTCCATGATTAGACGAAGACCCAGAAATTTTTGAGATTTTCTTAAGTTATCATGTGCGTATTCACCTTCCAACACCAATGCTTTATGTAAATGAATCCTTGCGCGAACACGTACACCATTCATCGAGGGGATGCCGTTGCCATTAAAATGGTAATAGGCTATGAAGGTTTGCAATTTGGAGGCATTTTTTAAATGCCCTCCTACTTCTATATCAAAACCATGCATGGGTGTTTCCAGGCGATGATTTTCGAACAAGGTGACGGTGGTGGCTGTGCCGTCAAAGACAGCTTTGCCAGTGATCCGACTATCGATCGGCCGTTTTTTGCTGTAAGGCCAATAGATATTGGCTCGAAACTCTAAAGATTCTCTAAGCCATTCAGCACCAAAAGTCATTTGCTGCATGATATTACCATAGCGACTGCGTCTTCGATCGTAAAAGGTGTACAAGCCTAAGATACGCTCTTGATATAAGTGGCGATAGCCAATTCCAAAATTACCCTCACGAGCATCTTTGGTGTCAGCCATACCAATCAAATCAAGAAAAATCAATTCATGATCATTTTGCCATAAAGGTTGTAAGAGACTTAAACGGCCGATGCTTCGCTGGTTGCCGGCCTTCAAATCCCATTCAATTTGTGGATGATACAGTAGCTCCTGCTTTTGAGTGCTATGGGTAAGGTTTGTGGCTTTATAGAGCTCAGGTGAATCAGGCGAATTTCTTTTAGCTTGATCCATCAAAGAAGGAACAAGTAATTTATCGCCTTTTTTTAAACGATAAGGCTTTTTTAACAGAGGGTTGATAAGTGCAATATCTTTCCACCTTGATTTATCATGGAGTTGACGCTGCGCAATGGAAGACAGCGTATCTTTAGAGCGTACACTGTAAATCACCACAGTCGATTGCGTCAGTGTCGCCAGACGATGATGGTTGGCATTGACCACGCTGCAACCTATAAGGAGCGATAGCGTAAAAGGAAAAACGTTAATTTTCATGGTCATCTTGATGAGAAGAGAAGCAGACCGGCAAAGGTCTGTCCCTGTTTAGGTATATTTAACCTTCTTCATTACCGAATAAATTTTTCTTATCTTTTAACTTGCCACCAAAAGGGCCCGTGCTTTCTTCTTCATCTTCACACAATGGGTCGATTTCTTCTTTCTTTTCTTCCAGTTCAGCTTGTCTCCTGGCTTCTTCTCTGGCTTTCAAGGGAGAGCTGTAAGCGTCGCTTCGTCCTTGCGCTTTTTGCAAACCCCTTAATGGCATTGTGAACTGTTCAAAAACACTCAAATTAGCCTCTTTAAACATGCTGTCTTGTAATACCAAAGCAGTGCTGTAGTAATCACTGCTCTTGCCATGTATCAATTTCCACTGGTCGCTGTCATTGTAGACGACCTTAGCTGTTTTCACGCTTTCCAAATCACTTGACACGATGATCACTTCAGCTTGGCCAGCTGGCTCAGAAGTTTTAAAGGCAAAGCCTCTGTTGGGTAAGGAACATTTTTTATAACCTATGATCTCACTGTCGGTCTCTACCAACTTATACTCGATGACCTTATCGCCATTGTTAGGTAGAAAGTAGACGAAATGGTTATGAGATAATTGCAATTGACGTGTATCGATACTGACTTGAAAAATATCTGCTGTCACAACACTCAAAGGCAACCACATTAAAAGCCAAAGGCACAAAAAACTTATTCTTTTAAACATGTCTATATCTCCTGGTATCTTGAAAATTATCAAACAAATTAATTATTTATCTTACTTTAAACTTCCTGAGACTAAGAGAACCTTTTTGGGGCAACCATACCACTGGTATGCGCGCTGAGAATACAACAGACTATATTGCAAGCACAATACAGTATTTTATATCCTATTTATGTAGAGGGTTTATTTTTTGTAGAGATTTAGTTGTCTATCGTGGCATTAAAAAAAGTAGAAAACTGTGGCGCTCAGAGTTTCGTTGCCGCGCCAGGTGGCTTTCGAATCGAGCCTCAGCGGCAGCCACAATTGGCTCAATAATGGGCAATATGAGGTTGGTGAGATTAGGCGGGGCATTTGTATTGGATGGGGGTGTTTTACATGTTTGAACTGTGTACAATATGCCTTACAGCAGTGGCGGATCTTGATTTTAATGAAACAACACATACAATCCTGGTTGGCGCAGGCAGTACAGGCTATTGCACCTGAGCACGATATTGAGGTGATGGTTTCTGCTGGTAAATCATCAGAACATGGTGAGTACAGCAGTAACGCGGCACTTCTTTTATCAAAAAAGATGGGACAACCACCACGCGTCATTGCTCAGGCCATTGTGGATAAACTCACACCTCACGCTTCTGTGGCGCGTGTGGAGATAGCTGGCCCTGGCTTTATCAATTTCTTTTTAGCCAGCGAAGCTTTTTGGCAAGCCATCCGGCAGTTGTGGCAGCAGCCTAAAGCATTTTGTCAGGCAACCATAGGTCAAAACCAGCGAATTCATCTGGAGTATGTGTCGGTCAATCCTACAGGCCCCTTGCATGTTGGACATGGGCGTAACGCCGTATTTGGCTCAGCATTGAGCAATATACTGCAAGCTGCAGGTTTTGAAGTATGGCAGGAATATTATGTCAACGATGCTGGACGCCAGATGCAGATTTTGGCTTTGAGTGTGTGGCTTCGTTATTTACAAGCCTGTGGCGATCAAATCGCGCTACCAGCCAATGCTTATCAGGGTGATTACATCAATGATATTGCACAAAACTTATTGAAAGAGCATGGGCGATCGCTGTATGCCGCGTTCGAGCCACCTTCGCAACAAGACGATATTGAAGCCGCAATGGACGGCATGATTAAGAATGCGTGTCAAAAAATTGGTGAAGCTGCTTTTTTGCAAATCATAGATGTCGCTCTTGATTACATTTGCCTTGATATTAAAGATGATCTGCAAAAGCTTGGCATCAAGCAACATTGGTTTTCTGAGCGTTCGCTGGTCGATGGTGGTGCTGTGCAAAAAGCACTGGATACCTTGCAAGCCAAAGATGCTTTGTACACAAGTGATGATGGTGCCATTTGGTTTAAGGCCAGCGCCTACGGTGATGATAAAGATCGCGTGTTGGTCAGAACCAATGGCCAGTACACTTATTTTGCCGTGGATTTGGCTTACCATCACCATAAGATGCAGCTAGGTTTTGACAAAGTTTTGGATGTCTTTGGCTCAGATCACCATGGTTATGTGGCACGCATTGAGGCGGGGCTTAAAGCCATGGGGCTTGATGCCAGCAGTTATCGCGCTTTCTTAGTGCAGTTTGCGACACTGTTTCGTGGCGACAAGCGTTTACAAATGTCGACCAGAAGCGGCTCTTTTGTGACTTTACGCCAGTTGATAGAAGAAATTGGCGTGGATGCCACACGATTTTTTTATGTGATGCGAAAATGCGAGCAGCACATGGAGTTTGATATTGAGCTGGCCAAACGGCACAGTAAAGACAACCCGGTCTATTATATTCAGTACGCGCATGCGCGTATTCACAGTGTATTGCGTGAGGCGACTAGCCAGAAATTGTTGATGACCGCACTCGATGATGTGGATCTAGCTTTGCTTGACAGCTGTTATGAAAATGATTTGATGCGTTTGCTGATGCGCTACCCGGAGTACATAGAAACTTCGGCTGCGCAGTTTGAGCCTCATCAGATTGCATGGTATTTACGAGAGTTGGCTAATCTGTTTCATACTTATTACAATGCACAGGTATTTGTCAGCGCTGACAGCGCTTTGACTCAGGCTCGTCTGGCTTTGATTAAGTCTGTGCAAGTGGTGTTGGCTCATGGTTTGGGTTTGTTAGGGGTTCAGGCCCCGGAGCGTATGTAATGGCAAGAGATTACGCTCGACATGCACCAAAGAAAGGTTATTCCACCAAAAAGTACGCCATGGCTGGGTTGGCAGCTTTGCTGCTAACCGTGGTTATTGGCCTGGTGTTTAAGCGTACAGCTCCGACTCCCAAGCCTTCTGCACCGCAAACTGAAAAAGTGGTGACTGCGCCAATCAATCCAGCTTCATCTGAGCTTACACTCAAAGCTAAGATGAGTGATGTGGCAAGCAAGCCACGCTTTGAATTCTATCAAATCTTACCAAGCATTAAAGTACAAGCCCCAGAATTTGCTAAAAATCAGCGTCCATTATATGCGCGAGAAGATAAAAAAGACGGTAAGTTTGTGTTGCAAGTAGCTTCTTTTCGTCGCTTGCCTGACGCACAGCGCTTGGTAAAAGTGCTCAAACAGCAAGGTTTTGATGTCACGGTGGTGACCACCAAGCATGGGGACAGTCTTTGGTATCGGGTGCACACCAAGATCTACACC
>CAYGTQ010000062.1:0-9447 GCA_964352915.1 uncultured Legionellales bacterium | reverse complement strand
TGGTCTTATAAATAAGACCAAATTTTTTTGCTTGTGACCGACATTCATCAGCCACAAGCTGTCTGCACGACAAGGTCGTGCCCACACAGTTTGCTAGATTCATTTGTTAAAGAACATGCTGACCTCTAAAGCCAGAAGGAGAATTTTACGCATTTCCCGAAGGATGTCAACCACACAATAAAATTAATTTTCGTGTAGGTCTTTTCTTGAACAAACATGCAGCCTAGCCCAGCGCCTTTTGCCTACCTGAACCAAATAAGTATGTCCTACCATCAATTCATGCTTAGGATCAGATTGCTTATCCTCATTAAGACGCACCGCACCTTGGCTAATCAAGCGCAAAGCTTCTGAAGTGCTGCTGACAAGCGCCGCAAGCTTTAACGCTTGCGGTAATGGCAAACTCAGTTCTGCCGAAAGCTCCACACTTGGCACATCAGCTGGCACGCCCTTACGACTGAATTGCTGCTCAAAAGCCTCGCGCGCAGCCGCCCCTTGCTCTTCACCATGAAATCTTGTGACCAATTCTTCAGCTAACAACAACTTGATTTCCTTGGGGTTACGCCCCCCCATAACTTCTTGCTGCCATCGATCTATTTGCTCAAGGGAGGCAAAGCTAAGTAATTCTAAGTAACGCCACATCAATTCGTCAGAGACAGACATCAATTTACCAAACATGCTTTTAGGCTGCTCATCAATACCCACATAATTATCCAGTGACTTCGACATTTTTTTGTGTCCGTCCAGACCTTCCATGAGCGGCATCAACATCACCACTTGTTGTGGCTGTTGGTGATTCTTCTGTAATTCTCGCCCCATCAAAAGATTGAACTTCTGATCACTACCCCCAAGCTCAATATCAGCGCGAAGCTCTACTGAATCATAACCCTGCAGTAATGGGTATAAAAACTCATGGATAGCAATGGATTGATGGCTGTGAAAACGCTGACTGAAATCATCTCTCTCGAGCATCCTGGCCACTGTTTGCTGCCCTGCAAGTTTAATTATGTCCGCTGCACTTAACTGGCTCATCCAAGATGAGTTAAACACCACTTCTGTCTTATCTGGATCGAGTATCTTATAAAGCTGTGACTCATAAGTGCGGGCATTGGCCTCTACATCCTGCTTAGACAATGGCTGGCGTGTGACATTTTTACCTGTAGGATCGCCAATTTGCGCTGTAAAATCGCCAATCAGGAAAATAATGTGATGCCCAAGCTTCTGGAAATCTCTTAACTTGTTTAAAAGAACCGTGTGACCAAGATGCAAATCGGGCGCTGTAGGATCGAAACCGGCTTTCACTCTAAGCGGCTTACCTGTACGTAAACGCTCAATTAACACTGGTTCTTGGATAATTTCTACCACACCGCGTTTAAGTATGCTCAATTGTTTTTTTATAATACAGTCATTCATAGAGCTCCCATTTGACGCTGTTGTGATCTAAGGCTATGTTATGTACCTTTTATGAAAAGGTCTATGCTTATTTACAGGGTCACTTATGATACACCATAAATTAATGACTGCCAGCATCTATAAATTATACAAGCGAAAACGCGCTTGGAGCATAAGTGCTACAGGGCTTGCGCTGGTCAGCGTCATTATTATTTTAAAGCAACCTCTCAATTTGACTGAGATCCCTGAGCTCGGCGAAGACCATATAGAAGCACCACTGGCATTACCTGAAGTCAGTACAGGCGATGTTCGTACCAACGCTGAGTGGCACGACATCACAGTAGAGCCCGGCATGACACTAACCTCCGTGCTGCAAAAAATTAAGATCAGCGCCAAAACCATCAATGATATCATGTTATTAGGGGATATCACTCAACCTTTAGCGTCCCTTAAACCCAAAGATAAATTGTATGTGCAGCTCGATGCTGAAGGCGAGCTGATTGGCTTGAACTACCTGCTTTCTGAGAAGGATACTTTAAATGTCTATTTACAACATAATGTATGGCATGCACGAGTAGAAAGAACACCTATTGAAAAACGTGTTCACTATGCTTCAGGATATATTGATAGTTCATTAATGGCTGCAGGCAACAAAGCTGGCTTAAGCGAGCGCACTATGCTTGATTTAGCTGATATTTTTGGCTGGGATGTAGATTTTGCACGTGATTTACGTTCAGGCGATCGCTTCACCGTTATCCATGAATCACACTATCTTGAAGATCAGAAAATTCAGGGCGGACACATCATTGCAGCTGAATTCATCAACCGCGGAAAAACATACCAGGCTTTTCGTTTCACACATCCTGATGGACATACAGATTATTACCGAGCCAATGGCGAAAATGTCCGCACCGCTTTTTTACGTACACCGGTCAACTACACTCGCATAAGTTCACGCTTTAATGCCAAACGCTGGCATCCTATCCTGCACACCATGCGCGCACACAAAGGTGTGGATTATGCTGCTCCAACCGGCACGCCTGTCAAAGCCGCCGGCAATGGTGTGGTCAGCTTTGCTGGACGCAGTGGCGGCTATGGCAAATTGATTAAACTTAAGCATGGTAAAAAATATCAAACGTATTATGCCCATCTGTCACGTTATGGCAAAAAAATCAAACCAGGCAGCCGAGTAAGTCAAGGACAAATCATCGGCTATGTCGGCATGACAGGATTGGCCAGTGGGGCACACTTACACTACGAATTTCGTATCGACGGCAAACAAGTCGACCCTCAAAAAGTGAAACTCCCCAAAGCCAAACCCATCGATAAGAATCTCTATCCAGAGTTCAGCGCAGTTACCCAACCTCTGGCTGCGCAACTGGCGCTGTATGGCCAAGCAACCGAGGCCTCTATGACGTCCTAGCCCACTGCTTGAATATACGGTCAACCGCTTCAAGCGTGCGTGTGGTGGTGGCATCATCATGCGCAGAAGACACAAAACCCACTTCATACATCGATGGACCTAAATAAATCCCTTCATCAAGCAAGCCATGGTAAAACTGGTGAAAACGCTTTAAATCGCTTTTTTCCACGTGCTGCAAACAAGAGATATCCTGCTCTGATGTGAACAACAAGCCAAACATACCTGGCACCTGTTTGACGGACATCGGTACTTGATAGTCAGATGCTAAACTTTGCAAACCTGAAACCAAGTTTTGTGTGGTTTCAGCCAAAGCCTGATGAAACCCAGGCTGTTTCAGCCGATTTAAAGTCACAAGCCCTGCAGTCATCGCCATGGGATTCCCAGATAAAGTGCCGGCCTGATAAACCGGGCCTTCAGGTGCAACCATAGCCATGATGTCAGCCCGACCGCCGTAAGCACCTACCGGCATACCTCCTCCTATGATCTTACCCAGGGTTGATAAATCAGGAGTGATGCCATAATAAGCTTGCGCACCACCGCTGTGTAACCGAAAGCCCGTCATCACTTCATCAAAGATTAAGAGACTTTCATGATCATCACATAATTTGCGCAATGCCTGTAAAAAACCGGGCTTGGGTGGCACGAAATTCATATTAGCGGCGATAGGCTCCACGATGATGGCCGCAATTTGATCGCCGTGTGTGCTAAAGGCTGCTTTAAGAGCTTCCAGATCGTTGAAAGGCACAACAAGGGTATCTGCGACCACTGAGCTTGGCACACCTGGTGAGCTTGGTACACCTAAAGTTAAAGCGCCAGAGCCTGCAGCTACCAGCAATGAATCACAATGGCCATGGTAACAGCCTTCAAATTTGATGATCTTATCACGCCCAGTAAAACCGCGCGCAAGACGAATGGCGCTCATGGTGGCTTCTGTGCCTGAGTTAACCATACGGATCTTATCAATACTTGGCATCAAAGCTTGTACCAACTCAGCCAGCTGCACTTCAACTTCGGTTGGAGCACCATAGCTCATACCTGATCGCACCACTTCAGTGACAGCACGGACCACCTCGGGATCGCTGTGCCCCAATACTAAGGGCCCCCAAGAACCAACATAATCTATGTATTCTTTATCATCCACATCGTACACAAAGGCCCCTTGACCTTTTTTAAAGAAAATCGGGTGCCGACCTTCCACACCGTTGAAAGCGCGCACAGGTGAATTCACTCCACCCGGTATGCATTGCTTAGCCCTGTTAAAAAGATGGGTGGATTGTGACATCATGTTCTCCCTGAGTTTATCTCAACCCCTATCATGCTACCCATCTCAGCAAAGAATTTCAAATTCTACGGCCCCACACCTCCAGCAAAATCCGAATAAATAATAAAAAATCACATCTCAAATGCACTCTGTTCAGCGCCTAATTTATTCAACGCACTCACTCAGGTAAAATTGGCTATCGGTTTAAAATAGGTTAAAATAGAAAATTATGGGCAATAAAAATCGATAATTTTATGCAACAACTTCCCTACCGAAAGTACATATGTATCGTCTGTGGCTTCATTTATGATGAAGAACAAGGCCATGAAGAAGACGGCTTGGCACCTGGCACACGCTGGGAAGACGTTCCAGACACTTGGTATTGCCCTGATTGCGGTGTCAGCAAGAGTGATTTTGAGCCTATGGAGTTAACCTAACACTTTTAAATGGCCGACAGATCAGGAGCTTTAGGCTTACATACGATCTTTATCTTGTTGGTATCACTTATGGAAGTTATGCCTTAGCTCTTCCAAATCTAATTGAAGGAATTTTACAGTTCAAATGATGAAGTTTTTATCATAATTTAGACAAAACCACAGAAATTTGGTTGAATTCGCTCAGATCGAGACACAGCTTGTTTTTTTTGTTAAAATGTCCGCAGTTACTATCGAAACTTCTTTCTGCAATTAACTACCAACAAAGAGAGTCTTTATGCAATCATCAAATCAAGTAAGCTGTACTTTATGTGAAAAAACTATGGACGATGGTGGCATTAAAGGTGCCAAGACCATCAATGAGCACTTACATCATTATCAATTGTGCAGTGTGTGCTGCAGCAAGATCCCACGCCCTGAAGTC
Organism: uncultured Legionellales bacterium; assembly: GCA_964352915.1. Classification (GTDB taxonomy): domain Bacteria; phylum Pseudomonadota; class Gammaproteobacteria; order PIVX01; family PIVX01; genus CAYGTQ01. The sequence continues at coordinate 4,516 of CAYGTQ010000062.1, read as the reverse complement.
AACCCAAAATCCCCCAAACAAGATGCAAGACATCAATTTTGGGAAGACTTATGGCAAAAAATATCTCAAGAAGCCCAAACAGCAGCGCCTGCCTAATCACAACACCAACTCTCAGTCTTACCAAAGAAAAACTGCCCTCCGGGGCAGTGTGCTGCTCTCAATTCCCTTTAATATTGCCTAAGAATACCTTTTCGGCTCCTCAGAGCAAGAGAGCAAAAACCATAAGAAATCAAACAGAATAAATGATTAAGAAGAAATAAGATTGAGCTCAATAAGAGTCGCTCAACTGGGAGTTGAGCGACTCTTAAAAATTCTTACCAGCGATTAAAACCGCCGCTACCGCCATCACGGCCACCGTCACGGCCACCACCGCCGCCACCGCTGCCAAATCGACCGCCACCGCCGCCAGAACGACGAGCACCACCAGCACCACCGCCAGCACCACCTTTTTTGCCTTGAGCTGGGTTAACAGTCAAAGGACGACCTTTAAAATCTTTACTATGAAGCCCTTGTTGCGCTTCTTGAGCATGAGCTTCTTCATTAAAGCTAACAAAACCAAAACCCCTAAGACGGCCTGTTTCACGATCACGAATTAATTTCACTTCGCTCACAGCACCATAGGTTCCAAAAAGTTCTTCAACTTCTTGCTCCGTTGTTTCGTAGCTTAAATTGCCAACGTACAATTCTTTTGACATGTATCTAGTCCCCTAAATTAAATAAAAACACAGCCCATCGGTCCATGATGCGAGTCATGACAAATTCGTTTAAGGGAATTTTGAAATTACTAAACACTATCATCGAACAGACTAAGACCCAATTTGGCCGCAAAATACGACTTACCTGGGTATTATAGCGCTCATCTCACCAATTGTCACAACAAATGTCACTTTAAAACACAATAAACCAACAAATTTAACAAAATAGATACATTTTTCACCATGACAAGATAACAAAATAGCATATTTGGCATCAGAGACTCTATGTTCATGATCACTTTTGTCCTTGGAGTGTACTTTCCCCACTCAACCCCCGAAACAAAAACAGCCACTATACTTAAAACGATGAATGCTTTAACCCAAACCAAGAGAATCCAATATGGGAAAACTCAGCTTTACTTACGACCGTGCATTTGATATCGACCAAGCCATGCGAGCTTTACCTGAAAAGCTGCAGGTAAACAAACAATGGCTGGCCGCACGGCTGGCCAACTCTTTAAATAGCCTTGATGTCAGAGTCATTACAGATACCACGGGAAAGCTACTGTTCACATGCACGGTGGATAAAAGTAAAGATAATCCAACCATCACTTTTGACATAGTTGATGATAAAACATCCATGGGTTACGTTATTAGCGCAATAAATACAATGCAAACGATGGGCGTCAACACAAATCTTAAAACTGAAGCAACATCGACAACCCACGCAACATTTCTCACGCGAACAAGAACCACCACACTTGTTGGCTCCCCATCAATGCTATCAATAACATCAGCCTTAGGAGGCGACACTGGTCAACCACAAGCAATATTAAGCAAAGCACAACAAGCTCTGGCTTATGCGCGCCAAGCTTACAATGTATTTGAAGCAGCAAGGAACCGCGTAGAACTATCTCGTGCATTTGATCCCTCGTATGATATTGTTGGGGGCGCCACAAATACCAATAAAATTTATGATTTTGAAAAAGAAGAAGCGCAAAAAGCGCAAGATATTACAACCATCTGTGGTAGCTACACTCTGTATTTGAAGCTAACAAAACTGCTCGATGAACATCACGATGAACTCACCCCAGAAGAGAAAGAGTCCATAGAGATGAATAGAAGAATCGTGCGTCGAGCCTATCAACGCTGGGCACCTGATGCTGGAAAGAATATACAAGGAGAAGAGGCGCATTGGGCTCAAGATCCTTATGTTCAGATGGCTCAAGATTACACTAAACTAACCCAACTGATTACTGAGATGCGAAGAACAGAGGATGCATCCCCCAGCGAAGAGCAATTGGTAAGATTCGATCAACTATTTGAACGTATTAATCACAGCATCGCTACACTACAAAGCACGCATCGTGCCGACAGGATTAGCATTTCCAGTGATGCCTTAGCAAAGGAATTACATGAAAAATCATCCTACATGAAAAAACTTGAAGTGTGGCGACATCCTCCCACTGACCATGCATCAACCCCAACATTCAGATGACAGTAATTGTGTACACCCACCTCATCAACACACGCCAGTGAGCTAGGAAGCAAAGTCTACAAGGCTTATCCATTTTATTAAAAATTCGACCACAACAGTCGTCATGCGAATCTTCAAACTGCCGTACCGCTCAAGCCATTGTTCAGCAACACTCTGAGCATTCATCCACGCATAAGAGGTCATGAAAAAAACCTTAAAGAGGATAAATTTAACCCGCATTGGTCGCCAATGATGTCTTCAGGCAACTCGCTGCTCCGTACATTGGTTTTAAATAAGTCATCTCATCGCCTTTCATGGTCATGTTAAGCTTTTCTTTAACAACACGTCACATGTCCATATATTAACTACAATCCTATGGCTAACAACGTCTATAATTTAAGAAGAGAAAAAAGAGGTTCGTATCATGCCATTTCAAATACATACTAAGGCTCAGATCCACACCGTACATGTAGATTCAACAGGTGCTTCGCCTGAAGATATACTGGCATCCACATGGCAACTGGCAGCAATAAGAGATGCCACCATTGAATTTGCTGCAGGCACAAACTATTCACAACAACAGCAACTAGAACAAGCATGGCAACACATTCGACACTTAAGCCAAAAGCATCCAAATCCTCCTGTCGACCGCGCCAAGCTTGATCGACTAACCGACGAAATAAAAGAAACCCAAAGACAATATCAGGTCGCATTAGGCAATCTGCAAGCTCACAACATAGCTCCCCCTCTTGCCCCTACGGGCGACAAAGAGCCTTCCCATGTTTATACTATGCATAGAAAAACAGCCAAAAAACTCAAAAAAGAAATTATAGACTTAGCTTCAAAAATAAAAAACCTGGAAATACAAAAAAAACAAGAAAATAGTCAACTAAAAGAGCAGGCACATGAGGCAACGCTAACTATTTTAAAAGAGAGCGCTAATCAAGGCGTCGGTAAATTTTTATATGAAGCTCGCCATTCAATTCCTGGCACAATGGTCGCTGAATGGCTGGGAGGACGTGGCTCTGTTAGTGAATACGCTGATGAAGAAGTGATTCGTATAGGCTACATTTCAAGAGCTTTGGATGATATGCCTCCTAACAGCTCATTGTTTGAAATGTTTGCACATGTCATGGGATCTATGGATCTACCTGGAGAAGGACAAAAAATTGATAGGATTTTACAAACCATAGCCAATACCATACTTGATAGAAATCCAACTCTGAACCAAAATTTAACTGCAGATGGTATTTATGCTGTGTTGAACTTTTGGTTGAGCAAAAATACGGAAGTCTCCCAAATACAAAAAGGCAATCAAATCGATCCTATATCCATAGATTTTTTTATGGAGACTTATAACGACCCTCAATTCTTTAAAATTTCCGATGGGCAAGTTGCCATAAGAAAAATGGTACAAGATGGTGTCGATCAGATAAATACTGGTCATTTACAAAGCCAGGTTATTTTCTCTAACGTCCAAAACCTCTCAGATTGCATGAAAGGCATTCCTGCTCCCTATAAGTACAGTGGAAAAAGGTTAATGGATACCTTCAGTAAGCAATACACTGCCTATATCACTGATGCAAGCGGCACTCCTGCTGTGCTCATTGAAATGAATGAAAATACACGCAGTATGACATTGACCATATTAGCACCTGAACTTATAGAAGAGCTCAGTCTTGTAATTGCAACGCTTACAAAAAATGGACAATTTATTTTACAGGACGTACATGGCTCATCAAGTAATCAAGCACGATTAAGGAGCTCCCTGGACCTCGTACAAGTAGCTACATTAAGTACCGGAGACATTGAGCCAACCCGTCCTCGCAGAGGCGGAGGCAGCACAGCCTCCATGGCCAAAGCCATGGGTGCTTCTCTACAAAGCACAATGACGGCTGTTACTCAAAGTGAACCATTACAAGATGAGCCTACAGTCCCAACTCAAAATATTTATGAATTATTACTGGCAGATATTCAGCATCTGGAAAAATTGGCCAGTTCCATGCGTAAAACAAGCGTTTTGGCCGATGCAGAAGATGATGTATTGATGACATCCCCTCCTTTGTTACAATCAACTGGTGACACTGCGTCTGGCTTAGAATCTAATCCACTGTTCGAAAGCAGAAGTCGTGTATCTTCTGATTCAGACTCCATGCTTGATGCATCATTAAGGCCAGAAGTCTTTCCAAGCTCTGGTGACCTTAAAGAAATCATACAAAGAATCACAGATAACATTAAAACCTTACAACAAAGAAGCGACTTTTCTGAAGAAATTGACACAGAGAACCTTTTAAAAAGAGCCTACGACGCCCACGTCGCTTTAACACCTGACGTTGAGGAACAA
>CAYGTQ010000061.1:0-10151 GCA_964352915.1 uncultured Legionellales bacterium | reverse complement strand
CTCAGCTGTATACCGAGAAAACGGCGACCACAGCAGCGCACATCCTCAATGACAGTGTCATCCCCTGGTTTGATGAACAACAGGTACCTTTGTTGCGTCTGTTAACCGACAGGGGCACCGAGTACTGTGGTCAGGTGGAGCGCCATGCCTATCAGTTGTATCTAGCTGTTGAGGACATTGACCACACCAAAACACGGGTGCGCTCGCCGCAGACTAATGGTATCTGTGAGAGGTTTCACCGCACCATGAAGCAGGAGTTTTACGACATTGCATTTCGCAAGAAAATATACACTTCTGTTGAACAACTACAAACTGATGTCTATCAATGGCTCAATACCTACAATCAGCTCAGACCACATTCTGGAAAATTTTGTTATGGTAAAACACCCATGCAAACCTTTAACGATGCCAAGCACTTGGCAAAAGATAAGCAGTTGGATACACTGTTCCAAAACAACGAACAAAGTACCAACGTACAACCCAATTTGTCTGACAATAATCATGTCTGATAAATAGCAACTGTCAGATTAAGTTTGAGCTAATACAACTGATACTGATAGCAGTTTTAAGCGTTGTGATAAGATCATTCAAGCTTTTATTTTGTTCGTTTTCTTCTTCACTCAAATGTGGAGATCCGGTCTGTGTAAAACTAAAAAGAGCAGAGGATACATGTTGTATTATCTGATTTAAATCAATAGAGAGACTATGCTCAACTGGATTATTATGATTAAACTCCATCTTTACACCATAGCTTTGACATAGCTTTCTAAATTGAACCAAAGGAACTGGCAGAAATTTATGCCATTGCTGTTGCTTATGAGCTAAAGCTTCTTCTGGTTTGACCAAAGTTTCTTGCAGCATAGCACATATAGCATCCAGGTTACTTTTGCCAAAAACTTTACTATGAGGCTTGCTAAGCTGTTCGTCTGTAATCTGACTGCGAATAGAGAGTATGGTTTCTTTTACTGATTTTAACCTTGTTGTGTCAACGGTGCCGCCTTGAGAAATATCCTTAATAATTTTCACTGCACCATGTAATTGCTGCATTTGCTGTGCTCTTATCGAGCGCGCGGTAAGTCTTCTCCAGCCAGATATTTGAGGTGTCGTCTCCTGTAACATTTGGCCAGCGTAATGATTGCTTTCAGCCATTTGGGATAATTGCGCTATTATTTTAACGCACTGCTCTTTTAGCTTTGGCATATTCTCTAAACCTCTATCTTGTGATTGATATCCATGATTTATTGTTAGCGCAGCATATCTTTATGTTGCTGTGTAGCTTTTACAACCATCGAAGCCTATCCCATGTTATGCTTTAATGAAGTATAGATGCTATGAGGAAAATACAATGGTCATGACGAAGTCTTGTATGGTGGAATTGGGTAGCAAAATGCCTTCTTTTGAATTGCTCGATGTGGTTTCTCATGAGCATTGGTCTGTGCAGAAGCATGCTTCAGGGTCAGCAGGCTATGGTGTGATGTTTATTTGCAATCATTGCCCTTTTGTAAAGCACATTCAGCAAGGTTTGGTGAATTTATCCAAAGATTATTTGAAGCAGGATATCGTGTTTCTGGCTATCAGCGCCAATGATGCCAGTCAGTACCCGGAAGATGGACCTGATCGTATGCGTGATGTTGCTGCAAAATGGCATTACCCATTTCCTTATTTATACGATGAAACACAGCAAACGGCGCGTGCTTTTCATGCCACGTGTACGCCAGATTTTTTCATATACGACGGGAGTCGGTCGCTGATTTACCGTGGTCAATTAGATGACTCCAGGCCAGGCAATGGCCTGCCTGTGACAGGGGAGTCGGTGCGTTTGGCATTAGACGGACTGTTATCTGGTCAGCCACCACTGGAAGAGCAGCGAGCAAGCATTGGATGCAACATCAAATGGAAAGTAATTTAAAGTCAAGTTGTGCGAACATAGCGAGCAATACCTACTAAGCTTATGATGATCCAGGCAATTTCAATGATCACCGATGCCAAATTCCAGTGATACATCAAGGAATATAAAATTAGTATAGCTCCAATCAAATTCAGCAAAGAGTAGATAAGATCGGAGCTTTTCATCTGGCCACTTTGCAGTAGAAAGTAAGCTACAAGCACCAGTACGACGCCAATAATGCCTACACCATTTGCGAAGGAGCTGATTTCTGTGATCATCAATGATGCCTTATTGAGTGATGATGATAGAGGAGGTGAACAGCATGTCGTTCAATCTCTTGACAAAAGCACCAGGATCATCAAGTTGACCGCCTTCAGCAAGGATGGCTTGCTCAAATAAAAGTAAGCTTAGATCATTAAACTTTTGTTCATTGGTTTCTGTCTCGAGCTTTTTAATAATGATGTGCTTGGCATTGATTTCTAATATGGGTAATGCCTTGGGGATATTTTGCCCCGCTGATTGTAAAATCCGTTGCATTTCTTGTGACATATCGTTGTCATCAGCCACCAAACAGGCAGGTGATTCAGTCAAACGATGCGACAGGCGTACAAGTTTAACTTGTTGGCTGAGTGTATTTTTCATTTTTTCAAGCAGAGGTGTCAGGCGTTCATTATCAGCCGTTTCAATGTTGGTATTATCATTGTTTAAGTCACCTTTGGTGACAGATTGAAGTTTTTTGCCTTTGTATTCACCTAAATGGTTGACCCACCACTCATCAATGCGCTCGTGCAGCAGCAATACTTCAATATTTTGCGCACGAAAATGTTCAAGGTGAGGACTGTTTTTAGCCGCATTATAAGAAGAAGCTGTAATATAGTAGATATTTTCCTGGTTTGCGTCCATGCGTTGCAGATAGTCATCCAAGCTGACATTTTGTGTTTCGCTGTTCTCATGGGTGCTGGTGAGTCGGAACAGCTCAGCAATGCTTTCTTTGTTTTGAAAGTCTTCAATGGGGCCTTCTTTCAAGACAGCACCAAACTGTTGCCAGAAAATTTGATAAGTTTCTTGGTCTTTGCTGAGTTTATTGAGCATGCTCAGTACGCGCTTAGTTGTGGCTTGTCGAATTTGCTCAACCAATGGATTTTCCTGCAAAATTTCTCTTGAAATATTTAACGGTAAATCGCTGGAATCTATGATGCCCCGTACAAAACGCAGGTAGGTTGGTAGAAAATGTGATGCTTTATCCGTAATAAAAACACGTTGTACAAAAAGTTTAAGTCCGTGTTTCGTTTCACGGTTACTTAAATCAAAGGGTGCTTGTTTTGGGATGTAAAGTAAGCTTATGTATTGCTGTTTACCTTCTATACGGTTGTGTGACCACGTGAGAGGTTCCTGCATGTCATGGGAAAGGTGTTTGTAAAGTTCGTGGTACTGTTCATCTTTAATTTCGGATTTGGGTAAAGTCCAAAGTGCTGTAGCGCGGTTGATAACAGTATCTTCCATTTCGGGTTCTTTTTTTTCAGAATCATTTCCTGTATCCATTTTTGGCAGATCCATATGAATAGGCCAATTGATGTGATCGGAATATTGGGTGATGATTTGACGTATGCGCCACTGATCGAGAAATTCTTTGGCATCATCTTTTAGGTATAAGATAATTTCGGTACCACGATTTTTTTTGTCTATGGCTTCAATTACATACTCGCCTTCGCCATCTGAAGACCACTGCACACCTTGATTATGCTCAGATTGTGCAGAGCGGGTTTTTACCACAACTTGTTTCGCAACAATGAAGCCTGAATAAAAACCTACACCAAATTGCCCAATCAGGTGAGAATCTTTGCTTTCAGTTTCAGATAGATTCTTTAAAAAAGCACGTGTGCCGGAGTGGGCAATGGTCCCGAGGTTTTTTTCTACTTCAGCGCGGCTCATGCCAATACCGTTATCAACAATTTTTAGACACTGATTGGCCTCATCAATGTCTATTTTGATGGACAGCTCTGAATCGTTTTCATAGAGAGCGTTGTCTTTAATAGCGCTAAAGCGCAGCTTATCCAAAGCATCTGAAGCGTTGGAGATGAGTTCTCGCAAGAAAATTTCTTTATTGCTGTAGAGTGAGTGAATAACCAGATTAAGCAATGCTTTGACTTCAGTTTCAAAGCCACGGGTCTCTTTTGTTGGGGTTGCGGTCATTCTTGTACACTCCTTAAAAAAATTGGTTGAGAACAAAACTTGTATAGGATAAGAGATGTGCTCTCCATATTCAACTGTTTGTTTATTGTTTTTTTTGAATTCTTTATAGACATATCATTTTGTGTGACAAAGGAGCAAGATGTTAATTACAGAAAATCATAGATTTACCACATGGATATATATTACACAAAAAAGTTGTTGCCATATATCCATTTATCGATTAAATTTTAAACAAACATTAGGTTGGTTATAGCTTAGTAGATATCTATTTTTCTTCTGTTTTGTTTTGCAGCAAGGCAAGCGCATGAGTCTAGGTAAAAAATAAAAATAGCTAATATGCTGCTGTGTTATGCTTGAGTTCCGAAAGAGCATTGTTTAGGATTTCAAAATACCGTTGGCTTCAGTGTTGCTAGAAGGGCTTACAATTTAATGATGAAGCTTAGTGTGCACTCATGGAATGGTCTGTGGCTACTTTTAGGCTCTGCGGCGTCGGTCTATGCCCTATTGAGATAGGGTCTGGTTAAGCTTTTTTATCTAGTTCTGATGTGCTTTTTTTAATTTTCCGTTTTAAAGTTATGAACGCAATCAGTTTTTCTATCTTCTATCTTTGGTAACTGTACTACACTTACATCATCAGTGTGATTATTAATTTTTGAGTATCCAATGAATCGGCAGCCCCTAATCATAAGCAGTATTGCTGTACTAGTTGCAGGAATTTTAACCTATTTTATTTTGCAGATGCTCGATCTTACGGCCAGTAAAGAGCAGCCCAAAAGTGGTGCTGCCACTATGGTTTTGGTAGCTTCTCGTGATCTGGCAACAGCTACCAAAATAACAGCAAAAGATATCACTTGGCAGACTTGGTCAAACAAAGCCTTATCGCCAGAATTTGCTATAAAAGGTACTCGTGCAATTAAAGATTTTTTAGGTGCTATTGTTCGATGGCCTATTGCACAAGGGCAACCTGTTATGGATAAAAAAATAATTCAGCCAGAGCATTATGGTTTTATGGCAAGCTTGATCAATCCAAACATGCGAGCTGTAGCGATCGAGGTTGATAAAGCATCGGGTGTAGCAGGGCTTATATCACCAGGCGATCAAGTAGATTTAATTTTGACACACCGACTAGATGATCAATCAAAGAATTTTGTCAGTGAAACTATTTTACAGGGTATTGTTGTGTTAGCGCTTGATCAAAGAGTATCACGCAGCAATCAAGACGATAAAGTTAAGTTAGCAAAAACTGTGACAGTAGAGGTAACACCCAGACAAGCTGAAATCATAGCGATTGCCAGAAGTCTTGGTAGGCTTTCATTAAGTTTGCACAGCATCAGTAACGTTGATGTGACAACGACGAATAAGCGATTGACGACACAACATGATTTTAGTAATGCCTATAAGAGTACGTCACCACGAAATGGTCACATTACTTTAATCAAAGGTGGTAAAAAAGAACAATTAATTGTGGAGGGTCAATGAGTTTACCAGGACTAGCCAGGGCCTTATTATGTCTGTGTTTGTCTGTGTCGGTGCATGCAACATCCCCAGAGCATTCTAAAACAAAGAATCTGCCATTAATTCAGCAAGCTCACTTTATTAAAAAAGAACATAATATCAGTACAGACGTAAAAAATATATCAATATCGGTCCAACAAGGCCAATTTATTAAAACAGAAGACAACATAAGCACAGTATCAATTGCAGAACCTAGTATTGCCGATGTTGTGGTGAGTAGCAGTAAAAGCCTTTATATCAATGCAAAAAAGACAGGGCTTACATCATTACATTTATTAAATAAAACTGGTGAAATTATTGCCCACTACCATATCCATGTGACACCTAATGTTTTGTTATTTCAACAGGGTTTAAAAGCTTTAAATTTAGAAAAAAACGTCGAAGTTGAGTTCGTCGGTAATACGGCAATTTTGAAAGGTGAAGTGAGAAATCCGAGCGATGGTGATAAATTGCAGAAATTGATCAAGCAATTTCTTGGTGATGAACAAAGTCTAATTAACTTAATTTCTATTAAGCGCCCAATGCAGATTAATCTGAGGGTTAAAGTGGTTGAAATGTCAAGGCAAATCCAGAGAACCATTGGATTCAAATGGAAACAAATGTTTGAAGGTGGTGATAGTAAGTTTGGTTTAGAATCATTTTTCAAAGCCGCTAATAAAGAAAATAGCACTTTCTTATCCACAATAAAATTTCCAATTGGTAATTTTAAAATTGATACATTACTGGAACTTTTAGATGAAGATGATTTGCTAACGGTACTGGCACAACCTAATTTAACAGCTTTGTCAGGGCAAACCGCCTCATTTTTAGCTGGTGGTGAATTCCCTATTATTGTACCTCAAGGTAATAACAGGGTGAGTATCGAGTTCAAAGAATACGGTGTTGTCTTATCTTTTACGCCGACTTTACTTGAGGAAAAACACATTCGATTGCACGTTAAACCCGAGGTTAGTCAATTATCCAGTACACAATCGGTGCAATTAAACGGTTTTACTGTGCCATCTCTTATTACAAGACGAGCAGAAACCACAGTTGAAGTTGAAAGCGGACAAAGTTTTGCTATAGGAGGATTGCTACAAAATAATGTTTCACACGATGTGGATTCACTGCCAGGTTTGGTTAATTTGCCAATATTGGGGCGGTTATTTAAGTCAGAAAAGTTTAAACGCAATGAAACTGAACTTGTGATTATTGTGACTCCTTATATCGTAAGACCAAGCTCTGCTGGCGATCTGGATTACCCTATTACCCCATCGAATAGTGTGGACAAAAGTAACTCTTTGAGTTTTTATTTACCTTAGGAGACAAAAGTGTTTTTATTGCGCATCACTTTATCTATTATTTTACTGAATACATTAACCGGTTGTGGTGCTCCTTCTGTGTGGGATGGTCAAATAGATCACAGAATTAAGGCCAAGACTTACCAGTATGAACAGCGCGTACAATTTGATAAAGATAATAAGGTTATCAATAAGAAAGCTTGGTGGAGTTTACTTAAAAAGCTTAACAAATCTACGTCGATAAAACATCTAAAAATAGCTGCCTGTAACAATCATGAGACAAATAACACTGTTCAACAGCTTAATTTTGTCGAGAATGCTTTAAGCCAGAAAGGTTTAAGGCATGTTAAACGCTATAGAAATCCTCAGGGCGTTGAAAAAAATTGTGTGGTTATTCGCTGGCAAAAAACCAAAATTATTTCTCCACAATGCAGGCATCGAACAATGAGGCCGAGTACAGTTGAGCGTATATCACCTCATTTTGGCTGTTCAACCGCAAATAACTTGGCAGCTCATCTGGCATATCCTGATGATTTACTACCAAGAAATTCGAAAGATAATTTTAGCTCAGAAATGCTTGGCGACTCTCTTGATAAACTAAGAAACAAAGACGGTAAAGCAGATAATAATATTTCAAAAATAATTCAAAATTTTATTCCAGGAGGCTAGAGAATTATGTCTGAGGCTACTTGGCTTTCCTTTGTTGATGATGAAGAGAGTTTGAATTTACTTAAAAATCTTGTTGAGTCCTCAAAGTTAAATGTTTCTTTTAAACACGGTGGCATTGTAGAAGCTATTGCTTATTTAAGTCATCAAGTACATACACACTTGATTGTTGATCTGTCTGATCATGCAAATCCCTTAGAGGCTGTAAACATGCTTTCTGAGCACTGCGTAGAAGGAACCAAACTCATTATCATAGGCAGTCAGAATAATATTGAGTTTTATAAAAAATTAAAAGCTTTAGGCGTGACAGATTACTTGTTGAAACCACTAAAATCTGATTTTGTTCTTGAATGTATAAGCAACATAACCTCTCCAAGAGATGAGGCTCTGCATAAAAATAAAATGGTAGCTGTAACATCTAGCAAAGGTGGCCTTGGAGCTAGTTCATTTGCTATCAATCTGTCTTGGCTGGTCTCCCAGAATAAAAAAACATGTTTAATGGATTTTGATATTTATAATGGCATTTCATCTTTAGGTCTAGGTGTTAAAGGAAACGAAGGTCTATTGCAAGCACTTAGAAGCCCAGAGAGAATAGATGATATCTTTTTAAAGAGGCTTGCTGTTGAAGTTAATGATAATTTAGATCTTATGACAAGTGAGCTTGGGTTACGCAATAAATTTAATTTAAATGAAGATGCTTGGCATAGTTTAAGCCATACAGTCAAGCAAATTTATGATGCTAGCATTCTTGATATTCCATCAGGTTTTTCAATAAAGCAAAGTCCTTTGTTTTCTGAATGTGAAGCTGTATTTATACTAACAGATTTCTCATTGGTGTCTATTAGAAACAACAATAGATTTATTGATTTTTTTAAATCAGTTAATGAAGAAATTGAATTATATTTTGTTGGAGTCAGAACAACTTCTGCTGGTTTTGGTGAAATATCCAAAAAACAGATGGAGGATAGCATGCAGTGTAAAATAAACTATATGTTGCCTTTCGAGCCAAAACTCTCACTAAATGCACTTAATCTAGGTGAGCCCATTACTAAAACAAAAAATAATCATAAAATACCTCAATTTTTCGGTAAAATTATTAAACAACATTTCAATAAAAAAATCGAAGAAAAGCATAGCTGGATGAATAGATGGTTTAAGCGAGGTTAAAATGTTTGGTAAAAAAAAACAAAACAAAGAGTTTGACGCGCAAGCCATAAAAGAAGATTTTCATCATAAGCAGACAGATCTTTATGAATCATCTGAATCGAAATATAAGACCAGTTCGCAAATAGAAGCGGCTTTAATGCTGGTTTATCCAAAAGTCATGGAGGATATTGATATTAATGAAGCTTCCAGCCTTAGCACAGAAGAATTGATTAACCACGTCAGACCTATTATCAGTCAAGTTTTAAATTCTGAGAAAATTCAACTAAATGCGCAAGAGCAAGCCATACTTGAAAAGCGCATCAATGACGATATGGTTGGCCTTGGCCCTATAGAGGTGTTATTAGCTGATGATGATATCAATGATATTTTAGTCAATGGAACCAAAAATATATATATTGAACGTCATGGTAAATTAGAAGCAGTCCCATTTAATTTTCGTGATGATGCACATGTGATGAATGTAATTTCTAGGATTGTGTCAGCAATTGGTCGACGTATTGATGAAAGTAACCCTTTTGTTGATGCAAGATTAAAAGACGGTAGTCGTGTTAATGCAATTATTCCACCTTTAACTTTAGATGGTCCAGCTTTATCAATTAGAAAATTTAAAAAACAGACTATAGATCTTCAAGATATGGTAGGGACGGGTAATTTATCTCAATCTATGGCGGAAATTTTGTCGATAGCTACGCAATGTCGTCTTAATATCATTGTGCTTGGTGGAACGGGCTCTGGTAAAACAACACTGCTGAATGCCTTATCCCATCATATACCTGAAGATGAGCGAATCATCACCATAGAGGATTCAGCGGAGCTTCAGTTACAACAACCTCATATAGTTAGGCTTGAAACTAAGCCTGCAAATATTGAAGGTAAAGGAGCTATTACTGAGCGTGATTTGGTTAAAAATGCACTTAGAATGCGGCCTGATCGCATTATATTGGGAGAAATACGTTCAGGTGAGGCATTTGATATGTTGCAAGCTATGAACACGGGCCATGACGGTTCAATGTGTACTATTCATGCAAGCAGCGCACGTGAAGTGCCTGCTCGGCTTGGCAACATGGTGCTTATGTCAGGTTATGAGTTCCCATCTGAGGCTATTTTATCTCAAATAGCAAGCTCAGTGAACCTGTTGGTAGAAACTACTCGTATGAGAGATGGTAGACGGAGAGTAACAAGTATTACTGAAATTGTGGGTCTAGAGCAAAAAATTATAACCATGCAAGAGCTCTATTCATTTCAAGTTCAGGGAGAAGATCTGGATGGATATTTAAAAGGAGAATTTGTTTTCAACGGCATTAAACCTAAATTTTCAGAAGTCGCTAAGAACTATGGTCTTATTGAGCAACTTAATAGGGCGCTAAATTTATGATTGATGGCAATCAATCGTTTGTTTTTTCTGTATTTTGTAGAATGCTCATTTTTGTGGCATTGATGTT
>CAYGTQ010000060.1:0-10208 GCA_964352915.1 uncultured Legionellales bacterium | reverse complement strand
AACACGACGAAAATTTAGTGGATTTCAACTCGCCGGGAACTGCTGAGATCAAGGCCGTATAGTGCTGTAAATTGCTTGGGCTTTTAAGGGATATGTTTATTACTTAAACATGCTTGAAAAGCCCATCGGCATTCTCCAGAATAGTTTTGCAAAAAATTATCAACACGGAGCAACACCGATGAGCGAATATAATCTTAAATTGAAAGCAGAAGATTTGGTAGGGTTATTAACAGAGAATGCGTCGATGGGAGAATTATTGACCAATGTATTGAATCAGGTACTGGATGCCCAGTGTACGGAGCAATTACAGGCCAAGCGATTTGAGAGGAGCGAAGAACGTCAAGGTTATCGCAATGGTTATCGCACAAGGACACTTTATAGCAGAGTAGGTCCTTTGACCTTGAGGGTTCCTCAAACTCGCGAGGGTCACTTCAGTACAGACATATTTTCCCGCTACCAACGCAGTGAGAAAGCCTTGGTGTTGAGCTTGATGGAGATGTATCTCCAAGGTGTATCGACCCGTAAGGTCACACGTATCACAGAAGAGTTATGCGGCGTGAGTTTTTCCAAGTCACAGGTAAGCCAATTGTGCGCAAGATTGGATTCGGTGGTGAGTGCCTGGCAAGGTCGCTCCTTGAAGGACCATTGTTATCCTTTTCTGATAGTGGATGCCTTGGTGGTTGACGTCAGGCGTGATGGTTGCGTCAGGAACACCGGCATTCTCATCGCCTATGGTGTTACTGAACAGGGACAGCGTGAGCCCTTGGATTTATGGGTAGCAGACAGTGAGTCAGAAACCAGTTGGAATGAGCTTTTCAGTCGCTTAAAATCCAGAGGCTTACAAGGGGTTGACTTGGTGGTCTCTGATGCCCACAAGGGTTTGGTTCTGGCTTTGAAAAAACAATTCCAGGGAGCCAGTTGGCAGCGATGCCAGGCGCACTTCATTCGCAACATTCTGGGCCATGCTCCACGGCATATCAGAGGTGAACTGGCTGATGGCTTAAAACTCATCTTCACGGCTCATGATGCTGATACAGCCAGAAAGCTTGCTGAAGAGCTCATGCTCAAGTACCAGGGCAAGGCACGCAAAGCCATGGAGGTGCTGGAAGATGGTTTGGAGCAAGCTTTAACCATTCTGACTTTCCCCAAGAAATATCGGCAAAAGCTCAGGACCAGTAATTTAGCTGAAAGGATGAATGAAGAAATCAGAAGAAGGCAGAGAGTTGTTCGTATATTTCCTAATGAAGACTCTGCTAAAAGACTCATTGGAGCATTGCTCAATGAATTCTATGAACAATGGAAGGAAAATAACAAGTACTTGGACATGACTGAATACTGGGATTGGCGCAATGAGAACAAATCAAATCTCGATGCCTCAAATCTAGTCGCTATCAAGGTCTAGTATGGGATATTTTGAAGAATGCGAATTTACAGCAACTTTTACACTTGACCAACCGGTGGTGGCTAATGCAGCTAAGCCTTATCAACAAACAAGCTTTACAGTCGTTAATACTGCCAGAGATGCTGATCACTGGTTGATGACTAAAGACTAAAAATGGCCTGATGGGGTGTAGTTGGGTGGCACCGCTAACAGCAGTGGAGGGTTATAATGTTAGTTAGGATATGTCTATTTAATAAGTTCGCTCTAAATTAAACACGGCTAAGGATTCTAAGGCATCGCGGTAAGGCGATGCCTTGATACTGAGAAGGGCTGTGACGGCACTGTTGATTTCTTTTTCAGCTCGTTGGCAAGTATACTCTATAGCACCACAAGCTTTAATTGCCTCAACCATACCATCAAGGGCCTGGTCACCATCTTCGATGGCCGCTTTAAGTTGAGAGCGTGTTTTTGTATCAGTTTGTGAGAGAGCGTAAAGTACGGGTAAAGTGACTTTGCCTTCAGCCAAATCTTCACCAATATTTTTACCCATAGTTTCAGCAGATGATTGATAATCAAGGGCATCGTCAATCATTTGAAAAGCACATCCCAGATGTTGGCCAAAATCTTGCATAGCATCGATCTCGTGCTGAGAGGCTTGCGTAAGTACAGGGCCCATTTGGGAGGCGGCTGAGAAAAGGGCGGCTGTTTTGCAGCGAATAATTTTTAGGTAGTGTGATTCAGCAAGATTGGGGTTATGGCAATTCATCAATTGCTCAACTTCTCCTTGGGTAATGGTATGGCTGGCTTGAGCTAAAATTGATAGCACGGGGGCATGATCGATGGTGGCCAGCATCTGGAATGCTTTTGAAAAGATGTAGTCACCCACCAGAACACTGGCTTTGCTGCCCCATATGTTGTTGGCTGTTTTTTTACCGCGACGCAATTGTGAGTTATCAACCACATCATCATGCAATAAGCTTGAGGTATGAAAAAATTCGATGATGGTAGCTAGTTGAAGATGACGTCTCCCTTGGTAATCAAATGCCTTGGCGCTAAGTAGCACAATCAAGGGGCGTAAGCGCTTACCACCGCTTAGAATCAAATGCTGCCCAATATCATTAATTAAGGTGACAGAGGATGACAGATTGGACAGGATCAGCTGATCGACTTCCTTCAGCTCTTTGGAGACCAATGCTTGAATGGATGATAATGACATGGCTTTCTAAAATCCTTATTACTGACTATACATTAAATCGAAAGTGCATCACATCACCATCTTGTACCAGATAATCTTTGCCTTCCAGTCTGAATTTGCCTGCGGTTTTAGCGCCTGCTTCGCCATGATGGTTGATGTAGTCATCAAATGCAATGACTTCAGCTCGAATGAAACCTTTCATAAAATCGGTGTGAATGCAGCCGGCAGTTTCAGGTGCGCTGCTGCCTCGACGAAATGGCCAAGCATGAACTTCTTTTTTACCTGCGGTAAAAAAAGTATCTAGACCAAGTAGCTCATAACCAGATTTAATGACTTCTTCAAGACCTGTGTAAATCCGTCCATAAGCACCCAGCATATCACGCCTACTGTCTTCATCCAGTAACGCAATTTCAGCTTCAAAGGTAGCACAGATAGATAATGTTTTTGCCTGATGCTGTTGGGTATAATCGTTGATTTTTTTTGTGAAGCTGTTATCAGACGCCTCTTCGTCACCATTGATCAGGTACAGCATAGGCTTAAGTGTTAAGAAATTAAAAGTCTTGAGGTGCTTGAGCTGTTCATCGTTTAGCGACATTTGTGAAAAATGAGTGCCTTGATCCAGTTCGTTGCGCACTTGTGATAGCAGTTCAAAGCTTATTTTAGCTTCTTTGTCTTGTGCTTTAATCTTTTTCTGGAGCTTATTGACCATGCTGTCACAGCTGGCTAGATCAGCTAAAAGTAGCTCGGTATTGATGGTATCAATATCTTGCAAGGGGTCGACTTGGTTATGAACATGCAGCACGTTGTCGTCAGAAAAGCTTCGTACCACATGAATGATGGCGTCGGTTTCACGAATATTAGCTAAAAACTGATTGCCAAGCCCTTCTCCTTTTGAGGCCCCACGAACCAGACCTGCAATATCTACAAATTGTGTGATGGCAGGTAGAATTTTTTCAGGGGACACAATATCTGCTAATTGTTGTAGGCGAGCATCTGGCACCGAGACAGTGCCAACATTGGGCTCAATGGTGCAAAATGGATAATTCTCTGCTGCGATCTGATTTTCGGTCAGAGCGTTGAACAGAGTAGATTTTCCTACATTGGGTAGGCCCACAATTCCGCATTTGAGTGTCACTTGTTGTCTCCAGTTGTGTGCAGTTCTTTCATGATTTTAGATTTCTGGCCAGCCAGCAAAGCAGGGATCAAAGCTAAGGTGTCGTTCAGAGCATGTTGCAGTTGTTGCTGTTGCGCCCCTGAAGGTTTACTTAATACATAGCTTTCAACCAAGTGTTTATGACCAGGGTGGTCGACACCAATGCGTAATCGGTAAAAATCAGGGCTTTTAGCTACTTGAATAATATGGCGTAACCCATTGTGGCCGCCATGTCCGCCGCCCCATTTTAATTTGATGGTACCTACCGGCAAGTCAATTTCGTCATGAGCTATAAGTATTTGCTTCGTTGGAATTTGGTAATATTGCTTGACCAGATGGACAGCTTGACCACTGAGGTTCATATAAGTGGCCGGTTTCATCAAGAAATAGCGTTGCCCATCAATTTCGATGGTGGCAAGAAGAGCTTGTAATTTCTTTTGCAATTGCCACTGACCTTGCCAAGCTTGGCAAATAGCATCCACCCACCACTGGCCGGCATTGTGGCGGGTGGATGCATATTGGTCGCCGGGATTGCCGAGACCAACAACCAGCTGTAATGTCTGATCCACCTAGACTAAGCGTCTTTACTATCGCTTGCTTCTTTACTCTCAGCAACATCTGTTGCAGGCCCATCTAACTTATGGGCTTTGAGCTTGTGGATGCTGACAACAGGTAAATCGTGCTCTGAACCTTGAGCCAGCTGAGGTATTTCCACGTGAGCTGGTAGTTTCAGATCAGATAAATGTAAAGATTGCTCAATATTTAGTTTGCTGACATCCACTTCGATGAATTCTGGTAAATATTCAGGCAAACATTTGATCTCTACGTCTGTCATAAGATGAGATGCAGCGCCCCCACCTTGCTTGATGCCAGGGCATACGTCTTCGCCTACAAAGTGGAGGGGCGTACGCATGGTGATGGCTTGTTTTTTAGAAATACGCAGAAAATCCATATGCATAACTGTGGATTTTGCAGGATGGCGGTGCATGGCTTTAAGAACCACTTTTTCTGATTGGCCATCGATATCTAAAGTCAGAATTTGAGAGTAAAAAGACTCATATTTCAATGACTTACTGACTTCATTGCCGTCTAGAGTGATGGAGCAAGGTTCACTTTCACCGCCGTAAACGATGGCTGGGATCCTTTTATCTAGGCGCCTTAATCGCCGACTAGCCGCTTTTCCTAACTCACTTCTTGGTGTAGCACTTAATTTGAATTCTGTGGACATATGATCAACCCCTATTTTGTCGCAGTTTTACCCAGAAAAATGTAAACGAGGATTATACAACAAAAATGAAGCTTGATCATGGTGTTTTATATCGATTACAATAGTGGCTTGTATGTTCAAAAATAAAACGGTTAATTTGACAATGTATGCGGTAATAGAAGCAGGTGGTCGTCAGTATCAAGTTCGACCAGGTCAGAGTATTCGAGTTGAGAAACTATCAGAAGATGCAGGCGGTCCTGTGGTGTTTGATAAAATATTGTTTATTTCTGATGGTGAAAAATCAAAAATAGGGCAACCTTATGTGGAGGGTGCTAAAGTCACAGGCTCAGTGGTTTCTCAATTACGTGGTGATAAAATAAAAATCATTAAATTTAAGCGTCGCAAGCACCATATGAAGCGTGCAGGGCATCGTCAGTATTATACAGAGGTGATGGTTGATTCGATAGAACCATCTCTTTAAACAATAGGTGAATACAAATGGCTCATAAAAAAGCAGGTGGTAGTACTCGAAACGGACGCGATTCTAATCCTAAGTATTTGGGGGTGAAGCGCTACGGCGATCAGTGGGTGCATGCGGGTTCTATTATTGTCAGACAGCGTGGCACGCAGTTTTACCCGGGCGACAATGTGGGTGTTGGACGAGATCATACTTTATTCGCATTGAGCAATGGAACAGTACATTTTTCTGTCAAAGGCCCCAGTCGGCGACGCTTTGTATCCATCAAGCCTGAATCAGCTGCCCTCAGCGAATAAATTTATTCTGCCAGCATCCGTGCTGGCAGTGACATGTCTTTTGTATAACAGCACGTAAATTATTTCCATGAAATTTGTTGATGAAGCCTTGATTCATGTTAAAGCGGGTCGTGGTGGTCATGGCTGCTTGAGCTTTCGTCGTGAAAAATATGTTGCCAAAGGTGGGCCGAATGGTGGCAATGGCGGGCATGGTGGAGATGTGTGGCTTCAAGCCAAGGCATCACTTAATACTTTGGTCGATTTCCGCTATCAGCACCATCATCGAGCTGGTAATGGTGAAACAGGCTCAGGTCGTTTAAAAACGGGCGCTTGCGGTGCGACTTTGAAAATTCCGGTACCGCTGGGAACACAGGTGCATGATGTTCATACGGGTGAATTAATTGGTGAATTAATGCGCCCTGATCAGTGCCTGTTGGTCGCGCGAGGCGGTAGGCATGGTTTTGGCAATGCACATTTCAAAAGCAGTGTTAATCGTGCGCCCAGAGAGACCACTCAGGGTGAATTTGGTGAAGAACGTGACTTAAAACTTTCCTTAAGTGTTTTGGCCGATGTGGGTTTGCTAGGACTACCTAATGCCGGTAAATCTACTCTAATTAGAGCTGTTTCCAATGCTCAACCTAAAGTAGCAGACTATCCTTTTACAACGACTCATCCACACTTGGGCGTGATCCGAATGGATGCAGGTCGAAGCTTCGTCATGGCGGATATTCCAGGTTTGGTTGCAGGCGCTGCTTCTGGTGTTGGCTTGGGCGACAGATTTTTAAAGCATGTGGCACGTACACGTGTGCTGCTGCATGTCATTGACTTAAGTTTATCTTTAGAAGACATCGTACAAGGCCACCATGATATCGTAGAAGCTTTGCAGCAATTTAGTCCAGAATTGATCGAAAAACCACGATGGCTGGTTTTGAATAAATGTGATTTGGTATCAGATGATGTGGAGGCCAAAATACAAGCTGTCAAACAAGCTATTCACTGGCAAGGCTCTCACTTCGCTATCTCTGGGTTAGCACGGATGGGTACCACACCCTTGTGCCATCAGCTGATGCAGCATATTGAATCTTTGAATGCAGAATCGCCAATATAGAATGTCCAATTATTTGGTGTGTTTAATTAAGCACGGGGTATGTGATTCTAGTTCAAGGCTGAGTGTGTTACCGAGTGATGAGCACTCAGGCAAATGCTGATTACAAATACAATTGATAACAAACTTTTTATGATAGGCTCATTGTATGGTCGACATCTTTAAAAAAGGTTTGCTTATTCCATGGGCTCAAGGGGTAGACAGGTGACAGGTATTGACTGCGCATTGAGATAAATGTTTAAAGGCCATGTTTTTCAAGCTTCTTTAGCTTTCTAGTTTTTCTATATTCACATGTGTGCATATGTGATGACTCCCAATCTTTTTTCTGGCATTCTTGGCTACAGTAAAAGGTATCACAAGGGCATTTTCGTTCTGCTTGTAACCCGCATGCTGCACAATGCCTCTGAACAGCTTTTGCTTGTTTTTTTTCTAAATTACCACTATATTTTTTTTCAGCGTTTTTGCCATAAATTGTTCGAGTGCGTTGTGAGCTATCAAAGACTTCGCCTCCGTCGCCATAAAAAGCCGAAAACATACGAATTTCTTGCGTTTTTCCTGTTGGGTGCAATGAGAACCCTAAAAAAATACGGGCTACCTTATTATGTTTTTTTTGATTTTTAACTACAACAAGTTGATAAATTTTAAGAGATTGTACTAGAGTATTGCAGTTGTCGAATCTGTTTCTTATAGCTTTTGTAAATTTATCACGAATGATTGGCATGTGGTTCATTTGCTGTACGTATGCTGTTAGTTGTTGGTTTTTAGCGATATTGAGTGGTTTGGTTAAATCAATGGTTTCGCCTGGCCTGAGGTTATAGAGTTCTTTTTGAAAAGATTCATTGTGTTCAATGAGTAATGCAAAACTTGATTTTGCATCCATGAGCGAATCAAGAGGTTCATTTGCTTCGCATATAAAGCTTGCTAATAGAATCGAAAAGAAAGTCATGGCCTGTAGTTTATTGAAAAAACGCATGTTATTGTGTTCTACGTAAGTTAACTTACGCAAATTATACATTATGACCGAGTAAAGGCCAGCAATGAATGCTGCTACTGAGCTGTATGCTGACCATTGCTATGAGGTAAGGATTTGAAAAATCGTGAAGAGCTTAAAGTAATCAGCTTTCTGCTCGAGATCTAAGTATTGCTAGATTCGATTAATCTCTTGCTTGTTAATTGAGTTATCGGTTAAAACTTTTTTTAAATTTTCACCTGGTGCATGATCCCTATGTAGGCGAATAGCTAACGAAACAACACATGGATAATGGAGACAATACAAGAGGCCCCCTGAGTATACAATACAAAAATTTTGACTATGGCTATCCTCAAAACTATTAAATGTCAATTATAACTGTATATTTTGCTGTTGAGAAATTAATAAGCGCCAAGTCTAGACACACGGTGTCTATGTAATCATAAGAAGCGGCGTTGTTGAATAAATCTCAAGAATCCCCCCCAAGGCTAAATAGCATTAAAAACTGCTTTATAAACTGTGAGTTTAGCGAGCATCGCCTGTGACTTGCGTGATAGAGCTATCAATAGCTATTTGTTGCAACATCTCGGGTAGAGCTTCAGCATCATGTACGTTATCAGATGTCAGCATCACGTCTTCTATATCATGACTGGCTTGTTTGATGGCAAGATGCAGCTTTAACCAGTTGCGTCTTACCGTGCTTGCGTACTTTCCATTCGCCTTCACCAAAGACTTTGAGCCCTGTGGAGTCGACCACAAGATGGATACCCTGATGGTTTTGCCGCTTGGGTAACTTCAATTGGAGGGATTTTTGACGTTTACAAAGCGATGTACAATCAGGCACAGGTACGCATAAGCCCATCATCTGAAAGACCGATGGCACAAAACCCTGAGTGGTGCATATTCTTGTGATGAAGATCGGTGATAATTACGATGTCGATCGCTTACCACCTGCTTTGGTGTAGGTCATTAGTTATGATACCTGGTGATCGACATGAGTCAATACTTTTTTATTTTTCCTGATAGAGTCACCTTGTATGGTGAAGAGATACGCCTGATTGACAAGCCGATCACAGATAGCATCCGCGATGGTGCCATCACCGATGTAATCATGCCATTTGTCCGTGGGTAATTGTGTGGTGATGACAGTGGATAACCTGCCACAACGGTCTTCCAGTACTTCGAGGAGATCGCGCCTGGCTTGTCGGTCCAGTTGGTCAATCCCCCAGTCGTCGAGGACAATCAGTTGCAGTTTGGCAAGCCTATCAAGTAATCTGGCATAAGAGCCATCAGCATGCGAGATACGCAGCATCTCCATGAGCCTGGGTACTCTGAAGTAAGTGGCAGGCATCATGAGTTGGCAGCACAGATTAGCCAAAGCACAAGCCAGGTAACTCTTACCGACACCGGTGGGCCCAATAAGGATGACGCTACGCCCTTGATTGAGCCATTCTCCATGGCTGAGTGCTCGAAACTGCTGCTGGTTAAACTGTCTTGGCAGTTGGTATTGGATAGTCTCCATGGTGGCAGCAGGGTATCTGATTTTAGCTACCTTCATAAGACGTTGCTGGCGCTTGTTCTGGCGAGATAAAGACTCGCGTTGCGCCATGAGTGACAAAGCTTCTTCGAGATTCAGGGTTTTATCAGATTGCATGATTTCCTCATAAACTTCGATGAAAGCAGGCAATCGCAATTCACTCAGTTGTTGTTGGGTATGTACAGACATCATGGTGTTATCTCCTTTTGGGTTGTGTAGTAATCTTTGCCACGTACATGGCTATGTTCTGTTGGTGTAAAAGTTTCATCCTGCTCAAGCGTCTGTTGCTCCATCTGTTGCTGCAAAATGGAACGTATGGAGCGATGGCTATAGGCTTGATGTTGTAAAGCATAACGGCAGACTTGCTCCAGGCGCTCGGGACCAAAGCGTTGGCACAATCGCTTGAAACCCAGATGAATACGGTAACAACATTCGGGATGGGGCTGGGTATCGATGTGATATTGTGCTATTTGTGTACTGTAAGGCCCGATGGCTTGTCCCCACTGCAGGAAGTCTGCTTTCGACCAGCCCAGGTGCGCCTGATGGGCTTTGGATTGATGTTGGGTACAAGTGGTATGACCACCCATCTTATCACTTCTGATATGTTGAGCCATGAGTTTGCCCTGGTGGTAGACATACAAACTGTTGGTCGTCAGTCGATACTGGACCTTTTGACTTATCAGCTGATGAGGCACACTGTAGAAATGCCGATTCACTTTGATGTGATAGTCCAGCCCTACCTGACATGCGCCCATATCAGCTAATTCATAATCACACTGAGGTCGTGGTTTGAGCTTAGCTTGTTCGTGTTGTTGAAACTGGCTGTTTCTGGAACCTGGTAATTGTTTGAAGGGTTTGTGGTTGAGCTCAGTGAGTAGTTTTTTAATCTGCTCATTGAGCTCCTTGA
>CAYGTQ010000059.1:0-10266 GCA_964352915.1 uncultured Legionellales bacterium | reverse complement strand
GCGCCAGATATCTCTTGCAGCTTTATTGGAGTTAGATTTTCCAGGTTATGCTGTTGGTGGGCTATCGGTAGGAGAGCCGAAAACTCAGATGTTTGATGTGTTGACAAAGCTTATGCCGTCTATGCCTGTAGATAAGCCACGATACCTCATGGGTGTGGGTACTCCCATGGATTTGGTGCAGGGGGTGCTTTTGGGGGTGGACATGTTTGACTGTGTAATGCCTACCCGTAACGCCCGCAATGGCCATCTGTTCACATCTCAAGGTGTTGTGCGGATTCGCAACAGTCGTCACAAACAAAGAGATGAAGCTCTTGATCCTGATTGTAGCTGTTATACTTGTCAGCACTTTTCTCTGGCCTATTTGCACCATCTCGATCGATGCAAAGAGTGGCTTGGTATTTATTTAAACACATTGCATAACGTACATTTCTACCAGGATTTAATGTGGCGATTGCGGAACGCTATAAAACAAGGTACATTACTCGGCGCTGTGCGTGAGATAATTGAAGTCGCTTCAGATTATCAAAATGATTTTATTTTGAACGAATTAATCCTCTAATGAACAGGAGAAATTGTCGATGATGTCCAATGTCCAAGCTGCTGATGTGGCGCAATCTACTGCAGGCGGTACTGCCAGTTCTTTTATTATGCTTTTAGGGTTTTTGTTAATTTTTTACTTTCTGATTTGGCGCCCTCAAAGCAAGCGCGCCAAAGAGCAACGTGAATTGATTTCAGGCCTATCTGTTGGCGATGAGGCTGTGACGGCTTCTGGCCTTTTAGGCGAAGTGGCTAAAATAACTGATAATTTTGTGGTGCTGCGCGTTGCAGATGATATGCAGATCAATGTTCAGAAAAATGCTATTGCGTCTTTGGTTCCCAAAGGCACGATGAAATCTATATAGACTAACAAAACTATGCAGAACCATTATCCTCTTTGGAAAAATCTTTTACTGGTGGTTGTGGTGGCGGTGGCTTTAGTTTATGCCGTGCCTAACTTTTATGGTGAAGAACCTATTATTCAAATTTCGCCAGCTACCGATCACCAAGGCTCTATTGCTCAAGATTTTGGCCAACAAATGCAGCAACAGTTGCAACAAGCCAAAATCTCCGTGAAGTCAGTTGAATTTTCTGAACGTGAATGGGTTTTCCGCTTCCATACCACCGACAGTCAGCTATTGGCCAAAGATGTTCTCAAAGGGTTTGTCAGTGAGCATTATGTGGTAGCGCTTAATCTGGTATCAACAACGCCTAGTTGGCTGCAGGCGCTGGGGGCTTACCCTATGAAGCTTGGGTTGGATCTGCGTGGTGGATTGCATTTCCTTCTTGATGTTGATGTAGAAGGTGTCCTGGCACGCAAAGAAAATGGCTTGTATAAGCAAACAGCGCAAGCACTGCGTAAAGCCAGAATTCGTTATCAAAATTTAATTCGTAAGACCGATTCACATGATGTAATGGTGCAGTTTAAGACAGAAGAACAGCGTGATGCTGCGTACCAATTGCTGCAAAAAGAAATTCCTGATGTATTGGTAAACAGAGAAAGCTCAGAAGGGTTTGCCAGCATTCGGGTTGGCTTTGACAGCAAATCTTTAGAGGATATACGACAACGTACCGTTGAGCAGACCATGCGGATTTTAAGAAATCGTGTCGACGAATTAGGTGTGGCTGAAGCTGTGGTACACCAACAAGGTAAGCAACGTGTGGTCATTGATTTGCCTGGGATCCAAGATGCGACGCGAGCCAAAGAGATTTTAGGCGGCACAGCGACCTTAGAGTTTCATATGGTGGCAGAAGGTGCTTCAAACAGTGATACGCATGCCGCTGTAGGTGGAGCTCGTGCCTATCAGCATGCAGGCCGTCAGATCTGGTTAAAAAACCAAATAATTTTAAGTGGTGATGCCATTACTCATGCTGCTTTTTTCATCGATCAAGAAACAGCGCGGCCAGCTGTCAGCATTCAACTCGGTGGTGGTGGTGAGCACTTGTTTCATAAAACCACACGTGAAAATATAGGCAAGCCTATGTCGATAGTTTACGTTGAATCGAAACTGGTGCGTCAATTGATTAATGGCCAATGGCAGAAAAAACACAAAAAAACTGAGCGTGTGATCAGTGTGGCGACTATTCAAAGTGCTTTGGGCAACAGATTTCAAATTACTGGGCTTTCAAGCGCGGACGAAGCGAGAAATTTAGCATTGCTTTTGCGTGCAGGGGCTTTGCCTGCAGCCACAGACATTGTTGAAGAAAAAACAGTCGGGCCGACCTTGGGTGCTGAGAACATTGCCAAAGGGGTCATCTCCCTGGTGGTGGGCATGATCCTGGTTGTGTTGTTTATGGCTGCTTACTATCGATTGTTTGGTATCATTGCCAACGTTGCGCTTTTGCTTAATCTGATACTTTTGATGGCACTGTTATCGCTTATTGGCGCTACCATGACCTTGCCAGGTATTGCTGCCATGGTGCTGACCTTGGGTATGGCTGTGGATGCTAATGTATTAATTTATGAGAGGATCCGAGAAGAATTGAGAGCTGGCGTAGGTGTACAGGCAGCGATTAATGCCGGTTACGAGCGTGCTTTTGCGACCATTGTTGATGCCAATTTAACCACATTGATTGTAGGGGCGGTATTGTTTGCTATCGGCAGTGGAGCCATACAGGCTTTTGCTGTGGTGTTGGTGTTGGGCTTGATGACATCTATGTTTACGGCTGTGGGTTGTACCCGGGCATTGGTTAATTGGCGTTATGGTGGTAAGCGTGTTGAGCGTTTATCCATAGGTATTTAGTATGGAATTTTTTAAACCGAACACACGTATTGATTTTATGGGCGCTAGACTTTGGACGGCAGTTATTTCGCTGTTGCTGATGTTAAGTTCCTTTGCCATGCTGATGTATCATGGGTTGAATTGGGGATTGGATTTCACAGGTGGTCTTCAAATTGAACTGGCTTATTCAGAGGCTTCTGATCTTGAGAATATCCGTGACAGAATTCAACAAGCAGGGTTTCCTCATGCTGTGGTACAAAGCTATGGTAGCTCAAAAGATGTTTTGATAAGTCTTGCTCCTGATGAAAAACTCAAACAAAGCCAAGTAGTTGAGAAAATTATGTCCGTGTTGCCAGGAGCAGAGAAGCGCAGAGTGGATTTTGTCGGTCCGCAAGTAGGCGCTGAACTTATGCAGAAAGGATTTTTAGCTATCATTGTAGCGCTTTTAGGTACTATGATTTATATCGCTTTTCGTTTTGAGACGCGGTTAGCTGTTTGTTCTGTCATTGCTTTGATTCATGATCCTGTGTTGATTTTAGGAATATTTGCTTACTATCAATTTGAATTTGATTTGAAAGTGCTTTCAGCCATGCTAGCTGTGATCGGTTATTCGCTCAATGATACCATTGTGGTGTTCGACCGTGTGCGTGAAAATTTTCGGCGCGTGCGTGGGCTGACACCTGTGGAAATCATGAATCAGTCGATTAATCAGACTTTATCTCGAACGATCATGACCTCAGTTTTGACTTTGATTGTCGTGGTAGCCCTGCTGGTCTATGGTGGAGAGTCTATTTTTGGATTTTCGTTAGCCCTGTTGATCGGCATCATTGTTGGAACCTATTCTTCCATTTATGTGGCTGGGACATCAGCTATTGCACTCGGTTTGAGCCGCCAGGATTTTATTCGCGAAAAAGTCGTGGATGAGCGGCCTTAATCTTGTCCCTTCGATTGCTTTACCTTAATTGTTGCCAGGATTCACGGCCATAGTTGCCTGGATTTTCGGTTATTGTCTGAATATTACCAGATGACCCGCTTAAATATTTGTATTCTTTGCCATCGGCATTGATGATGGCTGGATTGGCGATCAAACCTACCGTTGATTTCTGACCGCTGGCTGGAAGGTTGGTCCCACCGCTTTGTATCAAATCACTGGCATTGAATACACCATCACCATTAACATCAAAAGGCGAGGCAGCCAGGCGTGCACCGCTGATTAAATCAAGCTCCATTAACCAGCTATCGCCACCACCAGCACAGACGTCAGAGGATGAAATCATGGTGGTGAAAATAACTTTGTTGCCACGTATGATGGGACGATTGATGATGCGTTCTCCTGTAGCATTTGATCCGTATTGCATATCCATATACCATCCTTTATGAGAACTCGTAAGTGTATTTTTACTGGTGATGCGGTATGTATCAGTTTTATTATTGAAAGTAACGACCACTTCATCTGTGATAGTCTGCTTAAGTAAATCACTTCGACCAGACACGCTCAACGTCCCGTCATCGATCACTGCATAAAAAGTTTGTGTATCAAGGTTGGCTTTATCGCTGTTTTCAATGTACTTACCTGTGCCAAAGGTTATGATATGTTTAGATGAGGTTAGATTCACTCGTTTGAGATTAACGGCACTGGTTATAGGTTGCCTTTTGTTAGCGCTGTCTTTGGCAGTAAATAAAGGAGCGGGTGCACTACCTGATACATGAGCAAATCCCCATGCTGTGACATCACTGCCATTAACATTGATTTTCCAAACATTGCCAAATAAATCCCCAGCATAAATAGCATCAGCAATATGATCACCGTTGCTGTCTAAAATGGTGGGTGTTGATAAGCCATTAGGTCGACTTTGGTTTAAAGGATCCTGAGCAAGACCTACCCCTGTGTCAAATTTTTTGATTAAGGCGCCTGTTTGTAAATCAACTACGTAGAGTACAGCATTGCCTGTGGTGCTGGTATGGCTGTCTTGAGCTGTATTATTATAACCGTTGCCGAAAATAGCAGCCCATTGACCATTAGCCATACGAGCAATCAATGGTTTGCTGTAGGTAAGCCCTAAGTCAGCATCATTAGCATCAGTGAATTCCCATAAGGCTACATTAGCTGCATTGGTTTCAATATTTTTGGTGACATCGGTGACATCAAGTGCATAAATACCTTGACCACCACCTCTTAACCCACCCACCAAGACTGTTTGCCATTGGCTGTTAAAATAGGCATCACTGATGCTGGGGGTGCCATCGACATAATAATCATGCTGATAATTAGGTGAAGTTAACCGATGTACTTTATGAAAAATACTTCTTGGCATGTATGAAAATAGAGTTTTTCCAGTTTGTGCATCAATGGAGTGCATCATACCATCGTTACTACCCATAAAGAGTGCTGGCTTGCGCTGTAGAGTAGAGTATTTAAAGGCAGAATATGAATGATTATTCTCATTGGCATTATTGCCCCAGAAATCAGGTAAATTCTGGGTCGACACAGCCAAATATTGAGGCTCTGAATGTATGATATCTCCCATGATGTTATCACGCGTCCTGAATGGCCCACTGTTTTTTTCTTCTTGTGTCCTGTCACCTCGTAGATAATTCAGTCGTTTTTCACCGAGGTTATCAATAGCATTTGTGTCAGGGTTGGTATTAAGCCATGTGATTTGGTAGGACTCTAATTCATTGATTGAAGGAGTATTGGGCAGTTGCGGCCAACGTAATGCTACTCCTTTTTTACTGACTGCATTATAAGTAATGATTTTGCGTTCAGTACTGGGATTTAATGCTGTCATTTCTGCACCAGCGTCCCATTGAGATCCATTGGGCCCTGAGCCAGTGGCATCAATTTCACCCGTGGTAGGGTTAAGATCAAAAGCCAAAAGCTGGCCACTCCAGTTGCTGCTATTAAAGAGAGGTTGATAAATTTTAGAATCACTGTTTAATGTAAAATAATTCAATGCCACAGGTGCTGCAGAGCTGTTGCGATCAAGGATGCTTTGAAAAGCTTTTTTCAATTGATCTTTGAGGTACAAAGCATTGGTGACCAGAAAATAATTATCGGGCACCGTATCGTTGTCCTTATCAAACTCACTGGCTAAATCAGGTTTACTGTTGTTGTTTTTATCAAAGAAGCCACCGTATTTGGCTGCATACCAGAGCGGAGATTTGAGCATGACTGTGCTGCTGCTGCTGCCAGGTGTGAATGTACGGCTGGTGGTTAAAGGCAGAGCATTTCCCGTATTCCAGTTGCCCCCAGGAAGCTCCCCTGGAGGTGTGTCTAGAAAATAATTGACGTCACTACCAGCGCTGGTGTCTTTATCGCGTACCTCAAGGTAGGTACCATCCGTGGTGGTGCCTGAAATTACATATCCCATGTGTTGTTTGACACTACCAGCTGCGTATTCACTGGTGAGAGTAATGGTAATGGTACCGTTGGCATTGACCTCATAATGATATTGTACGATGGCATCCATATCATGATCAGCACCTTGCCCTGTATCTTCAAAATTTATTCTGAAAGTACCTGTTGTTGGCGTTAGCTGTTGCACGTAGAAGTCTACAATGGTGTTGGTGGGTTGAAATTTACCTTCGGTTGCATCGATGCTGCCACCACCTACAGATTTAGCAAAAGGCACTAGGGTGATTATCTTGCCACTAACAGGTATATTAATTTCGGGAAGAGGTGACGCCAGGGCCAAAACATGCGAGTGGATGTTTTGTTCACCTTGAATGCTGTGCACATCATTGGTTTTTGCCCAATAAGTTACACTGGCTGAATAGTAACTTCCATTCTTATTAGGCTCTTCAGGCAGGCCTCGAATGTTACCGAAACTGCTGACAAATTTTGCGCTGGGTGTTCCATCATTGTTGCTGCCTGCTTGGCCAATAAATTTTAAAGCAGAACCAGCACCAAATTCCTGTGTCCAGATGCTTTGGCCCAATTGAGAGGCATTCATGGATATATCGCCTGAAAAGCTGCTGAAAGCGCTTCCAGGTACTTGATCGCTGTCAAATGAAGGATTGAGATCGCTGATCACTAAGAAATTGGGTTTAGCACACCATGGGTTGTTGGCATAAGGATCGTCCCAGTTTGGGTGAGCCAAACCAAGCACAGCATCATCGCCACTGTTGGTGTCAAAAACAGAGGTAGGTGACTTCTTACCAGCAAAATAGCGTGTGCCTTCATAAAGCTGCTCAGCCAATGGATTACCCCAAGAGCGGCATTCGCCTTCATTAGGAGCTCTTTTAAAAATGAAACCACAGTTGGATTCATGCATGTAGCTGCCACCAAAATTGGGGATACGAAGTTTATCCAGAGTTTTAATGATGCCATTAATTGAGGTAAATTTACCATCATTGGCATCAATTTCATCTGATAAGAGTGACACAGGCTTTCTCAACACGCCACCTGATAAATTTTTAGTGTATGAACCAGTTAAAAGGCCAAATTTCATAATGCCGGTTTCGCCAAAAGTCTGGAGTAATCCAGTTGGACGATATTTTCCATTGGCATAAACACGACAACTGGCTTCAGGTGAATTGGTCTTGCAGACTTGAACTCGTACCACGTAATCGGTGATGCTGTTGGCAATACTGGGTCCATTGCCACCATGCTGTACGCGGTTGCCGGCAACAGGTCTTTCAATACTAAGCCATTCCCAGACACGGTAAGACAGATTTTGTGCAACACGCAAAAGAGGCTCACCATTGCCATTGAGCAGGGTTGTATTGGCAAAAAGATGGCGCTTGCCATTTTGGGGCAAGTTTAAAGGAGTGTACTCACTGATGTTATAGCCATCCACAGCAACGCTGGTATACTCTTTTCCCCAACTGTGAGCATCTTGAGGGATGTAAGCGCGCTCTAAAATAGTGGAATTATTATTTTCTTTGTAGCGATAACCACCATAGAGTACTTTGCGCAGTGCATCTATGCGTGATGTGGTCATATAATTAAGAAAGTCACCACTCCAATAGCCACTGCATTTTTTGTTGTTGGTAACATGACTGGGTTGAAAACGCGATTTGCTGCTTTCGTATAAATAACATTTGTAAGAATCAAAATAACCAAAGTAATCAATCGACGGCTTATAGCCTACATCCAATATACCATCACCATTGAGATCAGAAGCATCATTGTAAGCTTCATAAAACAATTTATGATTCTTTCCCATGATCAGCATAGTCAAAGGTGGGGCCGGTTGTGCTATGAACAAAGGAGATTTTGCTAAATCAAGCTCGGCTGCGTGAGAGATTGAGCTGATAAACCCCAATATAGCAGCTGACAAATAATGATTTAAATTTTTCATAACTCACCTAATTCACCTAAAATCTTGCGCTAAATGTAGTTTGGATCACAGAGACCGCTTGATCGGTGGCGCCTGTGCCGCGTGCTGTGATCCGATAATAATACACGCCAGTTTTTGGTGTGTCCCCAAGTGTCGGTGTATCGGGTACAAATCTTAAAAACTGTACAATGTAGTAAGGTGCGTTGTTAGCACCTGCAATGGTACCTGCATATTGTGTGCCATTGGTTTGCCACCAGGCACTTGAGTTGACTTCTGGTGAAGCAGCGACGTTTAAATTCAGAACACAAGCGCTGTTGGTGCAACTGGCTCGTGGTGTGGGTTGTGCTGTGAGACCTTGAATAAACTGTTCTGCTTCACGAATGCCGCTTTCAGCCATCTGGAAGGATATTTCTTTATCCTGTACATTGTAAGCAACTTTCTCCTGGCTTGTACTCATATTGATGCTGCCAATGACCACCAGTGTCAACATCACCAGCATAATCAATGAAATCACCAAAGTGACACCTTGTTGTTTGTGTAAAATAGTCATAATCCTACATTCCTTAAATGGATGACGCTGGTTGTGTGTTTGCGAAGCAATCTATCGCCAGGATTGGCTGTGGTGACACCATTGAACGTATAGGATTGAGATTTATCCAGAACATTATCTATAGAGTTCATCAACACTTGTGCCCGGACAGAGATGACACGATCCCATTGCTGATCGTCGTTTACCTTTTTAGCATTGTCATAGTGATTGATAGAGCCATCGCCCGTTTGGTCAACACCAAAAGTTAATTGAAGATTTTCAACACCAGCCATCATTTCCACGGCATTCCCACTCATGTCCATAGAGTACAAGGCATAAATGGTGTTGCCTGAGTTGTTGGTGCGCCCTGTATCTCCGATATAGAAGTGCTTGTTTTCATAGCGCATGATTTTGGCATCAGTTTGATAAGACTTGGATAAATTTGCTGAATTATTTTCGGGGAGCTTGTGTTGTATGCTTAAGCCATTGCTAGATACAGTTGCTTTAAAGATATCTGTGGATTCACAATCTGTGATAAAGGCCAAATCGTTGGTTTTAAAATTAGGCAATGCTTGGGCAATGGTCAAGTTATCACTAGATGCAAGCATATTAGCATTTAAATTTTGATATTGAGATGCTGCACGTTTGATGGTAATGACATCAGTGCCAGCTTTGACTTGGTTTTTTAGATTGGTGGGTAATTCAGGTGACCAAGAGCTAGCAGAAGCTTCATAGCCTTTGATAATGTCATTGGTTGCAAAAGTAAGGCCTGTTTGCACAGCTACAATGTTAGGTTGATGGTTGCTCAAACACCCTTGAAAGCCTGACATTCTTATTTCATTGTGCATTAAAAATTTAATAAATCGAATATTATTTTGCATTTGACTGGAGGCATCTTGCAAACGGTAGTTTTGTTTGCTGGATAGGAATGTACCCATCAAAGCAGATGTCACGATGAGCCCCAGTGAAATTGTGATCATGGACTCTATGATAGAAAAACCCTGTTGTTTGTTTTTATTCATTGGTCGTCCTGTTAAAATTCTATCAGCATTGAAATACAGGTTAAATCAACAGCACTGTTGCCAGAGCAAGCGGTGCCTGTCACTCCAGTTCTCTCATTATCCCACATGAGAGTGACACGAAAGCTGTCATTAACACGTGTAACGGTGCCTTGGCCTCCTGGTAGGACATTGGTGTTTTCTGTGTTCCATTCGAAATGATCGGAGACGGCAATTTGTGCTGGTGTGCACTGTGTGCAGCTGGAAGCAGAAGCAGGTGTGCCAGTTATATTATTGTAATTCCCGGCATTGACTCCGGCCCTGTTGGCGCGCATACGATCGCTGATATCACCGATCTGAGCTACAGCAATACTTCTGGAATGGCTGCTGCTATGGTAAAAGCTTGCTTTACTTTGCAGCAATGCCAAACTGGTTAGACCTACAGCCAGTATGACAAGGCTTACCAACAGCTCAATAAAAGTGAATCCTTGTGATTTATGCATGTTTTCCTCATTATCTGCTCATGACATAAGCACGCCAAAGCATAGCTTTAGCTGCTATCTCAAGTTATCGGTGTGTATGAAAAAAACTTAAACGATGTTTAACTTATTGTTGAAATCTCAAGCATCCCCTCAAGGTTAAATGCGGGAGTGTTCATATAACTGTGTCAAATTAGCAAACCCTTAAAGAGCTTAGAT
>CAYGTQ010000058.1:0-10397 GCA_964352915.1 uncultured Legionellales bacterium | reverse complement strand
GTTGATAATAAGTGCAGTATATCATCATAATCACGTTTTTCGTGACTTTATTGTCATGATAAGCTCAAGCAGTATAATCTCATATTGATTTAATATGCGTTTTGAGCAAGGCATATTGACTTATTGTTTGTCTCATTATATCATAAATGACAAATAGAGCATAAGAGGTTATGATGGTAGCACCGGTATTTATTGGTCGAAAGAATGAGCTGGATCGTTTAAAGGCGCTACACACGAAAAAAACACCTAACTTAGTTGTCGTGAAAGGTAGACGAAGAGTCGGTAAAAGCCGTCTGATTAATTTCTTTGCATCATCATGCCCGGAAAACAGGCTGTGGGATTTTGCGGGACTTGCTCCCCAGGATGGCATGGATGATCAAAGCCAACGCAATCATTTTGCTCGCAGGCTTGCAACTCACCTGAAATTACCACCTTTTACATTCCAGGATTGGACGGATGCTTTTGAGCATTTAAACAGTCATATTAAATCCGGTGATATTATTTTATTTGATGAAATCTCATGGATGGGCTCTAAAGAACCTGGATTCATTCCTAAGCTCAAAGCATGGTGGGACAAACAACAACTGCCTGTTATGGTTGTTTTGTGTGGCTCAGTATCAACATGGATTGAAGAAAATATTTTAAAGAGCACAGCATTTTTTGGACGGATTAACCTGACCATTACTTTAGAACCGCTGCCTATAGCAGATGCTGACGGATTGCTTCGTATGTCTGGTTTTCAAGGTTCTGACTATGATACTTATAAATTACTCAGCATCCTGGGTGGAATTCCATGGTATCTAGAGCAAATTACACCTGGTCAAATAGTTGATGATTTAATCAAGCAATTATGTTTTGAAAAAGATAGCTTACTCGTTCTTGAATTCGATCGGATTTTTCATGATTTATTTAATGGTAAAGGGACGTCCTATAAAAAAATACTCGATAGCCTCAAAGATGGTATGAAAACATTAGCTGATGTGCGCAAAATCACAGGATTTCCTCATAGTGGTACTTTAAGCAGCCTCATGGAACATTTGATTATTGCTGGTTTTGTGCAAAAACAAAATCTCTGGTCGTTCAAAACGAACAAGCCACTAAAGCAAAGCTTGTATCGCATATGTGATCCGTACATGCGCTTCTATCTAAAACTCATAGAGCCACAGCGAAATAAAATTGATCTAAATGGTTTTCAAAATACCATTATCTCAAGTTTACCTGGGTTTGAAGCCCATATTGGACTGCAACTAGAGCAGTTACTCCTGCAAAATAGCAATATATTACTCAAAAGCATTGGGATTAATCCAGTAGATATTATTGCCAGTGGTCCATTCCGGCAATCTAAAACAACCACTAAGGCAGGTTGTCAAATTGATTATTTGGTTCAAACAACGACTAAGAACCTGTTTGTCTGTGAGTTTAAATTTAAACGGCGAGAATTAGGTGCAGATGTTATTACATCGGTACAAGAGAAAGTAGCAGCACTCAAGGTACCAAAAGGATTTGCTGCAATTCCAGTTTTATTCCACATCGGCGGCATCTCCAGTAATGTCGTTACCAGTGATTATTTTTATAGAATTATTGATATCGCTGGTTTTTTAAGAGAGGAGAATCAATAACAAATTTATCAGCACTTCAGTGGCATTTTAAAATGGCTCTAGACAAAATTAGACAACATATTATTGTTTAAGTTATTGTTTAGATAAGAAAAATAAGTATATTCATCGTTCAAAAATTACGGAAGCCAAATTCAAGCAAATATTGAGATGTTATTGCTTGGATAAAACAACCACCAATACCAGTCAATTAACTGGAGTGAGTCGCAAAGGTTAAATCGCTTGTTCTTTTTGCTACGTAAAAAAAGTGGCCTTGAAATTTACCCATCAAGATAAAACTGATGGCACCTTTGAGCTTGATAAAAGTTATTTTGGAGCGCGTCGTGTTAGAGGTAAGCGTGGTTGTGGCGCTGCTGGTAAAACACCTGTTTTCGGTTTATTGAAACGCGATGGTAAAGTTTAAATTGAGATTGTTAAGAATTGCTCCAGGAAACAATTAATGACTGTTATACAAGGTCATATCCTTGAAGACTCTACCATTCATACAGATGGCTGGAAAGTTTATGATGGTCTGGTGTTGAATGGCTACAATCATTATTGTGTCTTCCATTCTCACGATGAATTTGCCAGAGGCAAATCACATGTTAATGGTATTGAAGGATTCTGGAGTTTTGCCAAACGAAGGCTGGCTAAGTTTAATGGTTTGATCCGATGTTTTTTTTCATTTCAAAGAATGTGAATTTAGATTTAGCAACAGACAACTCAATTTGTAGGGTATAATGCTCAGGCTTTTGTGAGGTAATCCTCTCTAATCTTGTCTAGAGCCTTAAAATTTACAGAGGGGTTGATGAAGTTAATGGATAAAAGCATTATTTTAATCATTCTTGCTCTATGTGTCAGTTTGACAGCAAAAGCGCTCATCCAACTTCAGCGAATCCAAGCTCTGTGAAAGATAGAATTTCTGAAATAGATAATTTCATTCAATTCCATATTGTATAAGTTGCTGTTCAGTTGTACGGGATACCCCAAATTAAATCAGGTATTTGATTATCTTTGAGGCACACACCCATTGCATCATACAGTGAGGTATAGAGAATATTAAGACAATTAATTGAACGAATGATTTAAAAAAATTCAGAAAAAATTACCGCCCTTAAATAGAAGCTATGACTGCACAGCTGATAAAGTTTATAGATTGTCTTATCTTATATAAACGTTGGTGTTATGTATTTGAGTAGGTACAATGGGTGTATGTATTGGACAAAATCCTTAACATGCCTTTTATTTGACCAGCCATGTCTTAATTGATGATCACATTGAGTAGTTAAATTTTATGCAACCTATACAAATTAAACGACGTGAAGCCTGCCATACAACACAAAACTGGCATGATACACCACCTTTGTTGCAACGCCTCTATGCCCATCGAGGCTTAAGCTCAGTTGATGACATTGATTATGCCTTGAAAGGACTGCTCCCTTATAAAGAGCTCAAGAATACAGAGCAGGCTTGTGAATTTTTATATGAGCACCTCAGCAAGCAATCGAAAGTGCTTATCATGGGCGATTATGATGCTGATGGTGCTACCAGCAGTGCTTTAGCTGTTAAAGCATTGCGAGCCATGGGATTTGAGCATGTCAATTTTTTGGTACCTAATCGTTTTGATTATGGTTATGGCCTGAGCGAAGCCTTAGTTGATTTGGCTCATGAACAAAGTCCCGATCTTCTGATCACAGTCGATAATGGCATCACCAGCCATGCAGGTGTCAAGCGAGCTCATGAATTGGGTATGCAAGTTATGATCACCGATCATCATTTAAGTCATGATTCTTTGCCAGATGCTGATGTGATCATTAACCCTAATCAACCAGGTGATATGTTTCAAAGCAAACATTTGGCTGGTGTTGGCGTGATTTTTTATGTGATGCTGGCATTTCGTGCACATTTGCGTGATAGAAAGTGGTTTGCAGAAAAGTCGATAGAGCCACCGAATTTTTTGGCTTTACTGGATTTGGTTGCTTTGGGTACAGTCGCTGATGTGGTCTCACTTGATAAGAATAACCGTTTGCTGGTGCATCATGGATTGGAGCTTATCCGCCAAGGGCACGCGTCACCGGGTGTGCAGGCGCTTTTAAATATGGCTAAGAAAAAACCAGCCAGCGTGAATGCATCAGATTTGGGTTTTTATTTGGGTCCGCGTTTGAATGCTGCAGGGCGTCTTGATGATATGAGCACGGGTATTAGATGCCTTTTATCGGACAATTTGAATGAAGCTCTGGCTTTGGCAGATAAACTCGATACTTTGAATCAAGAGCGCAAGCATATTGAACAGAAAATGCGAGGCGAGGCCGATCGTGCCTTGTCCTTAATGAATAAGCAATTTGACGAGCCACCTGCAGGCCTTTGCTTATTCGATGCCACTTGGCATGAAGGGGTAATAGGTATTTTAGCAGGTAGACTCAAAGAACAGCATCACCGCCCTACCATTGTATTTGCCAAAGCCGGAAATGGTACATTAAAAGGCTCTGCACGCTCGATTAAAGGTTTAAATATCAGAGATTTGATTGCAGATCTTAATGGCTCTGAACCGGATCTGATTCACCAGTTTGGTGGCCATGCCATGGCAGCAGGTCTTGCGATAGATCAATGCAACTTTGAGAGGTTCAAGCAACGTTTTGTGGCTGCTTGTAAGCAGCACTTAACTCCAGAGATGCTGACACGTTGTCTTTGGAGTGATGGACCACTGCAACGTCATGAACTTCAAATCAACAGCGCTCAGTTACTACAAAAAGCAGGTCCTTGGGGACAGAATTTCCCAGAGCCACTTTTTGATAATCGGTTTTTTGTGATGGATGCACGCATTATTAAAGGAGCACACCTCAAAATGCAGGTGACCCTGGTAAAAGGTGACACCTGCATGAATGCTATGATGTTCAATGCCAAATCTTGGATTGAGCAACCACTGCGTGATAAATACATGACTATGGTTTATCAATTATCTGTCAGTGATTATTGGGGAGCCCCTGAATTGAATCTTTACGTACAACACATGTCAGAGGTTGGAGGCGATGGCTTTTAGTAAACAGATCTCTGTAGCCCCTATGCTGGATAAAACCGATCGCCATTTTCATTATCTGGCCAGACTATTTTCTCCTCATACAGCACTTTATACTGAAATGACCACAACGCAAGCTTTGCTTAGAAATCCGCAGAGACGTCAATGGCAACGAGGTACAGAACAAGGTTTGGTAGCCTTACAGCTAGGTGGAAGTGAGCCTCATGATTTGGCTCAATGCAGCCAAATGGCTGAAGATATGGGGTATGGGGAAGTTAACTTGAATGTGGGTTGTCCCAGCAGTCGCGTTAAAGCAGGACGTTTTGGTGCTTGCTTGATGAAACAACCAGACTTGGTGGCTGAATGTGTGCACTCAATGAAAAGCACTGTCAACATCCCAGTGACAGTAAAAACACGGATTGGCGTGGATCATGATGATCAATATGAAAAACTTTATTCTTTTGTAAACCAAGTTTCACAAGCTGGCTGCCAGACTTTTGTTATGCATGCTAGAAAAGCTTGGCTCAATGGTTTGAGCCCTAAACAAAATCGTGAAATTCCACCGCTTCGCTATGATGTGGTGTACCAAATTAAAAAAGATTTCCCTCTTTTGTCTGTTATCCTCAATGGTGGTATCGACTCTACTAATCAGATTGAACAAGTGCTGCCTCATGTGGATGGGGTCATGATAGGACGTGCTGTTTGTCGCGATTTATGTTTATTACAGCGTATTGAAAAAAAATTATTTCATAATGACTCAAAGCTTAATCAATTTGAAATTTTGCAAAGCTATTTAGAGTATGCCAAACAGCAGCATAGTGAAGGTGTACCTTTTTCAATTCTTCTGAGACCACTTTATGGACTGTTTTATCAAACAAAAGGGGCCAAGCGTTGGCGACGCCTTCTTGGCCAACAGCGCGCTGTATTTGATATGGATGTACCAGCTATGCTGGCTACGCTATAATCTTCGTCAAACGTGGAGCTTCTTTTTTAATCAACGAAAATTGAAAGAGAAGCTCAGTGAGCAAAGGTTGTAAGTCAGCACCAGAGATGGAAAGTTTTTTTGTCAATTTATCAAGAGCCAGAGTAAATTGAGGCACTTCGATGTAACAAGTGCCTCCACGTATTTTATGCAAATGATCGTGGATAATTTGATATTTACTTTGAGAATATGCCTTTTTAATAATCTGTAAGCTTTGTTCTGTTTCTTCTTGAAAAATGGTCAACATTTCTTCAAGCAAGCCCTCTTTCATTTGAAAGTTATTCAAAGTTTTGTTTCTATCAATAATATGGGTTTCACTTGTTTGATTTAGAGGGTGCCTCGACGTCTCCATCTCTCTTGCGAGATGCTTAAGGTGTTGCTCATTTAAAGGCTTTAAATATACATCAGTTATATTAATTTGTGAAAGTTTATGTTCATCTTTAGGGGTTAAGTGAGCAGACATCACGACTATTTTGGCTTGAGTATGTTGCTTAATCCATCTCAAGCGATCTATAAAATCGAGATCGTGCAGGTAATAGTCCATTAAAATGATATCAAAATCATGGTTTTCAAGCAGGGATATGGCATTTGATACAGTCGACGCTGTACTGCATTGATGCCCTAAGGATGACCACAATGATTGCAGATATTGGCATGAAATCGGATCGTCATCAATCACCAATAAACGCATGGTTTTTGTTATAGATGATGGCATATTTGGTTTCGATTTTTTTTGACTTATCGTTAGCGGAAAAACCAAGCTAAAAACACTACCTACCCCTTGTTCACTGGCAACACTGAGCTCGCCGGACAGTTGTTGTGCCATTTGTTGACAAATAGACAGACCCAAGCCTTGATGGTTGGAAGAAGTGGTGAATCCTTGCGTAAAGATAAGTTGGCGTTGTTCTTTGTTTAACCCAATGCCTGTGTCTTTAACAGATAAAGCTATTTCATAGTTTTTTGTCGTAAGCATTTTATGAGATAGTGTTATGTCTATCTGGCCTTTGGAGGTATGTCTTAAGGCATTGCTCAGAAGATTGAGTAGGATTAATTGTATGGCTTGAGTATTGCCTTGAAAAAATTCAGGCAGTTGATAAGAAATATGCGTTTCAATGCGAAGGCCTTTGCTTTTTGCTTGAGCTTGAAACAGTGTGCTTAAATTTAAAATAAGCTCTTTTAAGTTGAAACAGCTGATACCTGTTGAAGGGGT
This sequence comes from uncultured Legionellales bacterium, assembly GCA_964352915.1. Lineage (GTDB taxonomy): Bacteria > Pseudomonadota > Gammaproteobacteria > PIVX01 > PIVX01 > CAYGTQ01. Next base: position 3,594 of record CAYGTQ010000058.1, on the reverse strand, counting down.
CAGTTTTACTTGGTATTGTCCAATGGCTGCATCGATTAAAGTCAGGCAAGTTTCAGTGTTGTGAATACAAGATTTAAGTAATTCAGGGGTATTATCTTCTCTATTGTGAGATTTTAAATTGTATAAATTTTGGATTAATACAGTTTTGACATCATGCAGCAAAAAATTTTCAGTTGTTTTCAATTGATTCAATGAGGACTTATTGTGCATAATAACCTTGTACCTTTGTTACTTCTAATAATTACTATATTTGCTAGATTATAGATTTTTGGGAGCAATGTCGCGTCTAAAATATATTAAAGTTTTCAAAGCTGGTTAAACCATGAACCTAGAGAAGGGTTAGATAAGGCTACGCAGTGATAATACATTATCCAGACTTTTAATAATTGGCCTCTGCCTATGTTATTTTGAAAATACGCTATAATTATTAGCAAATGGACCTAATAAGGAATGTTATGCTAAGAATGCAAAATTTATATAGAAGATTAGTTAACCCGAGATCAGCGGATGCTCAAGCAATAGACAAAATTATTACTACTGCTAAAACCACCTCCAAGAAGGGAGGTGGTTTCCAAACGCAAGCATCTATGTGGAAAAGAATGACAGCAGCTGTCTGCGCGGACATTGAAGGCAAGGCACTGACAGAAGATGAGAGAACAGAGTTAGGTGCCAGCATAGAAAGCCGAGACAATATCTATGATGTTTGCGTTTTGCTTGACAGTTTTTCAAAAGAAAAATTGGGTGGTGTTGCCATTTCAGAATCCATCATCTCAGAAATTCTCAAAAAACTTTTAACATCAGAGGACGAAAATCCAGCATTTCAAAGTTCTGAGATAAGACAGGAAATTATTGGAAATATCATTCGTGAAGTACTCCCAGCAGAATCATACGAAAGAATTGAGCAGGAAATCGAAAGTGGTCTTGCACATATATTTAGTCATAAAGAAAGTGGTTCACAAGCAGCATTTCGTGTTATTAATGCATCGACCATAGCTTTCCTGAAGAAGGATCTGCAAGGTATTGCAAGATCTGTTCCAACGAGCGTAGTTGATCCACAGGGTATTTTGAGTGCCATTGCAGAAATCCAGCAATCTTTAAAAGATAATCCTATTTTGTATTTAAAAAAAGGAGCTGTTGAGCTGGCTGCAACAAGTTTATTGCAGGCCATACAAAGCACACCTTTCCATAATCCAGAAGATCTTTCTGTCCTTGCGAACATTTTTCGAGATTCTGATAACCCATTGGCTGCAGAGTTTGCTTCTAAAATTGACGCACAGCAAGCTCTGAGCTCACAGCATACTTTAAGTTGAGATATATTGATTTTCTTTTAATGAATTAACGCATGTTGGCTAAAGGTTTCGGTGGTTTTAAGTTTTAAAAACCTATATAAAAATTATTCAGTATAATTTTTATAGTTTAGGGGTTCTCATGCTCAAGCATACTTTTAACAGGGTGGTTTTTCAAGAAAAACCTGGACCCATCTTTTATGGTTTTTTCAAAGCATTTTTTATAGACATCAAAGTTAATAGAGTGAGCATATGCATACCTTAAAACCTGGAAAATACTTAAGTGAGCATCAAGTTATTGAGAATACCTGCAAATTAACGCATGATGAAATAATTTACTTAAAGCATATCATCGATCAATTTGTCTCACAAAAAGATGTCTTGCAAGCTCGAGATTTTTTTGAAAAAATATCGACAGCCTTCATGCTTCATATGAATTTATATATTGAGCAAAGCGACCAATTAGAGCCAGAGTTGGCCATTCGAGGGTATGTTCTTTATCAAGCCATACGTAGCGTTTGTCAGGATAAGAAAAATAAGTGTATGGTTGATAGCATTCCTTACATAGAAAAAAAGCTTCTTGATGATTCGCTCCATAAAACAGGCGTTCTGTGTTGTACTGATTTTGATGCTGTCAATTTTCATGCTGTGTCCAGTGCGGTCAATGATGCTTATCAAGAAGAGTGCGACAAGTCCTTATCTATTTAATTTATGTTGGGTATTTTGGTTAGACTATATTTGGTCTCGGTTCATCAATGCATCGACTTTTTACTTGATCTACAGTTATGGTAATATGCTGTAATGGATTGATTGTTAGAGAAAATTCAATGATGAAGACGCGTTTTGCGCCAAGCCCGACTGGCGATCTGCACATCGGTAGCGTTCGTACAGCTTTATTTGCATATTTATTTGCCAAAAGCCAGAATGGTCAATTTGTCCTACGTATTGAGGATACCGACAGAGAGCGTTCAACGAATGCAGCCACCCAAATTATTCTTGATGGGCTGACTTGGCTGGGGCTGAATTCAGATGAGCCTGTGGTATTTCAATCGCAGCGTTTTGCGCGTTACGAAGCAGTTGTCTCAAATCTCATAGAACAAGGATTGGCTTATCGCTGTGATTGCAGCAAGGAGCGTTTGGATGAATTGCGTCAAGCACAAATGTCTCAAAAGCAAAAACCTAAATACGATGCTCGATGTCGTGAACGCGCGCTGTCATCCGACTTGGCTCATGTGGTGCGTTTTAAAACTCCTGTAGAAGGAGAGGTGCATTTTCATGATGCGGTATATGGTGCGATCACAGTCTTAAATCAAGAGCTTGATGATTTGATTTTGCTGCGCTCCGATGGCACACCTACATATAATTTAACGGCAACTGTCGACGATATGGATATGGGTATGACACACATTATTCGAGGTGACGATCACCTTAATAACACACCACGTCAGATTAATTTGCTGAAAGCATTGAATGCACCCATACCACAATACGCTCATCTCCCCATGATTCTTAACAGCAAAGGTCATAAACTATCCAAGCGTGATGGCGCAGTGAGTGTGCTCAGTTACCGTGAGCAGGGTATTTTGCCTGAAGCCTTGCTAAATTACTTGGTACGTTTAGGTTGGTCTCATGGCAATGAGGAGATTTTCTCCCTTGAAGCTTTAAAAAAGTGTTTTGATTTAGAGCATATTCATCGCTCGCCAGCTGCTTTTAGCCAGGACAAGCTTTTATGGTTTAACCAGCATTATATCAAGCATATCAAACCAGAAGCTTTGATGGTGGCTCTTATGCCGCATTTAACTTCTTTGGGAGCAGTGGATGTTGAGCATGACAAGCTGTTATCTGCCATAGATGTGCTTCGCCCGCGTGCCAAAACTTTATATGAGATGGCAGAAAAAGCCTTATTCTTGTTTAAAGAGACTGTGGATTACGATCAAGAGAGCTATCAGAATTATTTTTCATCCACCGTGTTGCAAGCGTTTGACGCGCTGATTAAAGAATTGCCAGAGCTTGATTGGCAGCCCAGCGAGATAAGCGCATTGATTAAAAGCCAAGTCAAAGCACATGGCTTACGCTTTCCAGATCTGGCGCAACCTTTACGAGTTGCTTTGACTGGCAGCACGGTGTCACCTTCCATTGATGAGACCATTGGGTTGCTTGGATGTGAACTAACTTTGGCTCGCTTGCGTCAAGCCAAAACCTACTTTGATAAGGCTTGACATCTCTTAAGGCTGTCCATAGAATGGGCTTCTCAGAGGGGCTATAGCTCAGCTGGGAGAGCGCTTGCATGGCATGCAAGAGGTCGGCG
>CAYGTQ010000057.1:0-10781 GCA_964352915.1 uncultured Legionellales bacterium | reverse complement strand
TTCCGTCCGTCTTTGTTGCTTTTGACAGGGAGGCTTTGACAGGGTTCATGCTTTCAGTGGTTTTTAGGTGTGTGTGTTTATTCACACTCTGGCGAAATAAAAGCTGATCTTCAGTGGAACTTTTGTGTTTTTTACCCATACAGCTTATTATAATCACAAATTCAGTAAATATCCTGGGGAGCTAAAGGAGTGCTGACTGTAGCAGAGCTGGTTGATGATGGCGAAAGCAAATTTAAAGAGGCTGATTTGCATTATGGGCATGGCACAGACAATGCTCGAGATGAGGCCTTTGCAGTTTTATACCACGTGACAGGGTGGCCTGTAGAGGAATGGTATGATGCTGATGTACTTGCACAGACTTTAACCTTAGAACAAATTCAGGCAGCCCAGGAATTATTTCAACAACGCATAGTTACACGTCAACCACTGCCTTACTTAACGGGCGTCGCTTACTTTGCCGGCTTGGCTTTTAAAGTGGATCAGCGGGTGATCATTCCACGCTCTCCCATAGCTGAATTGATAGAGCATGAATTTCAGCCTTGGATTGGTGAGCATCTTGTAAGCCGTGCCGCAGATATTTGCACAGGAAGCGGCTGTATTGCCATTGCTATGGCGCATCATATGCCTCAGCTTAAGATTGATGCTGTCGATATATCTCAACATGCTGTTGCGGTAGCAGAAGAAAACGTTATAAAACATCAAGTAAGTGAGCAAGTTAGCATTATTCAATCAGACTTATTTGATAAGATTTCGCAGCACTCTTACGATGTAATTGTATCAAATCCGCCTTATGTCCCTCGTGATGAAGTCGCTCAGCTGCCTGAAGAATACAGCTATGAGCCTGATTTAGCTTTAGATGGAGGTGAAACTGGCTTTGAACTGGTTGATAAAATTTTACGGTCAGCGAGCCATCAGCTAACACAGCATGGACTGTTAATTTTAGAAGTAGGGCACATGGTTGAAGAATTTGAAACACATTACGCTGGACTTGATGTTATTTGGCTAGATTTTGCAAGAGGAGGGGCCGGTGTTTTATTAGCAGATGCTGCAGTTCTTCGCGATTATTTTAAGAATAAATAAATTTAAAACATAATGAGAAAATTATCATGACAGAATTATCAGTTGCTGTTGTCGGGGCTACAGGGTTGGTAGGAGAGACAGTATTAACTTGTATGGCATCAAGTCAGCTGCCTATTAAGCAAATATACGCAGTAGCTAGTGAGCGCTCTAAAGAAAAAACAGTATCTTTTGGTAAAGAGTTTTTGCCAATTGAAGTGTTGGATGAATTTGATTTTTCTAAAGTCAATCTTGCGTTTTTTTGTGCAGGAAAATCTGTGTCAGAAAATTTTGCTAAAAAAGCTGTTGCCAGCGGTGCAATTGTTATCGATAACTCATCTGCGTTTCGCTGTCATTCAGAAGTCCCTCTTATTGTTCCGGAAGTCAATGCCCATGCTTTAGATGGTTTTGTCAAAGGCATTGTTGCTAATCCCAACTGCTCAACGATTCAAATGTGCGTGGCTCTAAAGCCTATCTACGATTTATTTGGGTTGGCTCGTGTGCACGTGGCGACCTATCAGTCTGTGTCAGGAACTGGCCGGCGTGCAATTCAGGAAATTATTCATCAAACTGGACAACTGCTTAATGGGCACAGTGCTGAATCAAGTGTTTATCCCATGGCTATTGCATTTAACTGCCTGCCTCACATCGATGAATTTGAAGACAATGGTTATACTCGTGAAGAAATGAAAATGTATTGGGAAACTCAAAAAATATTTCAGAATACTCATATACATGTAAATGCAACTGCAGTGCGTGTCCCCACTGTTTTTGGCCATGGTCTGGCGATACATGCAGAAACAGACAAGTTGATTGATTTGAAAGCACTAATAAAGCGTTACAAGGCTTCAAAAGGCGTCGAATTGATTACACAGTCAAAGAAGCCTTACCCTACAACGATGAGCCATGCTGTAGGCAAAGATGAAGTCTTTGTTGGTAGATTAAGACAAGATTTAACCAATAAATTGGGTGTTAATTTATGGGTCGTCGCTGATAATGTACGCAAAGGGGCTGCGAGTAATGCAGTACAAATTGCTGAATTGCTGCATCAAGCGGGTAAACTTGTTGTAACTTCTTGATGTCTCTGCTCGGAAATTTGTATAAATTGCAGGTTCAATGTAGAGCTCTAAATTTAAAATTAACATATTGGTAATAGAGATCTTCTTCCTCTGTATCGTTAAAAGCATCTCCACTTAGTAAATACGTAAGATAACTTGGAATGATGTGAAAGAAATGCTGTCTAGAAGGAAGTTTGGTAGGGATTTTAAGTTTGGGTAGCGCTAACTTTAAGCTTGCTGATTGCTGAAACTGGCTCCAGTTAGGGGCTGGTTGATAGTGACTCAAAGAAGGCAGGGAAAAGGCTCTGAGGTTTGAGCACAGCAAGCATGTGCCTACTAATATACCTATGATGCAACTGGTCCTTTTCATCAACAGCCCTGAGTCCAATTTTGTTACGAACTTCAATATAATAGTAGACTAAGTTTTTACTGTGCGCATGGCTCTTACCATGTCGTAGAAAAGAGCTTTGGTTTGCATTATTTTAGAGACAACTGAACACTTCCAGCTACACAAGATCATCATTGTAAGAATTTAGCTGTATTCTGTTTAGAAACTACAGCTGCTTAATTTAAGTGAAATAATGCTTTAAAGTTGGTGCCCCGGAGAGGATTCGAACCTCTGACCTATCCCTTAGGAGGGGATCGCGCTATCCAGCTGTGCCACCGAGGCATCAGCTTATTGTACTGGCGGGATTGAGTAAGAACAAGTTCGCTAAATTAAGCTTCAATGGTTGCAGATTCACGATGGTTAGATTCAATTTTGCCAGATGAGCCATAAGTGCTGGATGAAGGTTGCCCTGTTAAGGCAGCTAATAGGTGATTGGTGTTATGTAGATTAGCTGATATAACAATGCCATTTATCCTATTGATCTGCATGCATTCATCTAATTTACTTTTAAAATCATTCTTAATAGATTGATAAATATCAAATTCCTCTTTAGGTAAAATTTGTTCTAGTAGCTGTGAGGGAGTGCTTGATGGATCAAAGTCTAATTGGTCAGCTGTATGAATTGAGAGCATTTGCTGCTTTTCAGCCTCGATTTGTCCAATAGAATGGTATATTTTAGATTTTTTTTGACCAATATCAGAAAGAGCGTCTGAAGCACTTCGTGAGATCATTTCTTTTTCTTCTTTTAATACTTGAGATAATTCATTTAATATATTGATTTGATTTGATATTTTTTTAATGAACTCCTTTCCATTAAAATGACCCATGTGATCACTCCTGTTTGATAAGGGCGGTTTCAAATTGCGCAAGCTTATTGGCAATAGATTTGCTGTCGATAGCATAATTACCATTGGCAAGCTGTTCTTTAATGCGGTTAACTTTTTCTATATCAACCTCACTGGTTGCATCAATGCGTTCCTTTAACACTTTCATCATATTTTGACTTCTTTCTATTTCAACCTCATCCTTAACACCAACTTCTTTGGAAGTAGCTTTTTGTTGCTCTGCTTGCTGTTTGCTGGTACGCAGCAGATCAATCTGTGATTGCGCCTGGTTTGTATTACGTATTGAATTGTCCATTTTATGAACATCTCCTCTTATCTTGTATATTTCGGCAATTTTCTAAAAAACTTAAATTATAGGACTATCTATTTTAGATAGCGGTCAAATTTGATGTCACCTAACTATTATAACCTGATTTCAACATATTTGGAGCTAATAACTTGTCCATTAACAACCATGCTCGATTTAAGATTTTTGACCCCAATAATGTCGCCAACACGCCCGTCAGCCAGGGCCACACCTTCTGCGCTGACTTGGATGCTTCCATGTCGGACCATAATAGATAATATCTGACCTTTTTTAACTGATATGGGCGCGGTAATGTGTTTAGGTGAAATAGGTACTCCAGCACTCATTGAGCGTTTGACAATTTGTCCCACAACTACCTGCTTGCGCCCATAATGCCCGTGAATCAGGAGAGAATTATCTAATTTTTGAACAATTAAATCATTTTTAGTTATTTTATGGCCTTTAGACAACGGACGAACAGCGACAACTGCATGGCTTAGGATTTGTAGGCGTATGGGGTGGTATATGGTCCAGTACTGTTGGCTTGTGCAACGGACGCCTAGCGAGTGGGTTTTAGGCATTTGTCTGCCGGGTGGCAGAAAAATATCAATGTTTTCAGCAGCACATGGTGAGAGCTTGAAACCTGCGCCAAAGGGGGAAATAGTAAGCTTTGCCTCTGTATTGGAAGGTAGATCGAGATTTTTTTGCACAAAGTGAATCATTTTCTCTTTAATGATTTGAGCCTGTAACAAACTTTGATCTGCCAGCGTATGACTGATTAAAACAGTGGCAAGACAAAATTTTATGAACAATTCTTTTATCGGCATCATCCAATCCATGATTGAGCGCAGTACAGCATATTTGCAAGATCTGTGCCTGTAAGGATATTTGTCATTAAATTGCTACTATCAATAAGTTAGAATAAATGCATAATTTTGCTTGCTAAGCTTCGTCACCTAATTGACGAATTAATTTGTTAGGATAGGTGAAGTGATTCATATTAAACCTTATAATAGATATTCACTGGTAACATGAGAATGATGTGACTGAAAAGATATTAATTTATACAGATGGAGCGTGTCGTGGCAACCCTGGGCCTGGCGGCTGGGGGGTTTTAATATACCGCGGACAGGATAAGCAGACTTTGTATGGAGGTGAGCCTGATACAACGAATAATCGCATGGAGCTTCAAGCTGCCATTGCAGCGTTGCAGCACTTACCAAGTTCTAGTGTGGTGAAACTGGTGACAGACTCAAACTACGTTAAAAATGGTGTCACACAGTGGGTTAACCAATGGAAACGTAATGGTTGGCGCACCAGCCAAAAGAAAGCTGTTAAAAATCAGGATCTGTGGCAGAAGCTTGATGAACTTGCAAGCTTACACCAAGTAGAGTGGGTATGGGTCAAAGGTCATTCAGGAGACAGTGGCAATGAAATGGCAGATGCTTTAGCCAACCGTGCCATTGATGAATTATAGCAATGGAGAGATAACTGATGCGCCAGATTGTACTTGACACAGAAACCACGGGACTCGATCCTAAATCAGGCCACCGTGTCATTGAAATTGGTTGTGTTGAATTAGTTAACCGCCAAATCACAGGTAATAATTTTCATCACTATCTAAATCCTGAGAGAGAAATTGATGCAGGTGCAGTTAAAATTCATGGCTTGACTAATGATTTTTTAAGCGATAAACAACTGTTTTCAGATATTTGCACAGATCTAACAGAATATCTTCGAGGTGCTGAATTAATTATTCATAATGCTCCCTTTGATATAGGGTTTTTAGAGCATGAGTATCAATTATCTAGACAGTCATTTTCAGTGATTCAACAAGAATGCAAAATAACAGATACACTTTTAATGGCCCGTCGTATGCATCCTGGGCAACGTAATTCCTTGGATGCATTGCGCAAGCGCTATCATGTTGATGGTATTGAAAGAGAGCATCACGGAGCTTTGTTAGATTCAACAATTTTAGCGTATGTATTTCTTGGGATGACCGGTGGCCAATGCGCACTTTTTTCCGAAGATGAACGAGGAGAGATGCTGGTGACGCAAGAGGTTGTTCAGCGTCCCAATTTGAACAAAACCTTTGCTTCTCCAAAAGTTGAATTTAGCATTGAAGAGCAAAGAGCTCATGACGCTTATTGTCTTGAAATAGAAAGGAAAAGTGGCCATAAAGCTTTATGGTTAGCTCATGAAGACAAATAAGTATCTTACATTATGAGAATAGTCATCTCAAAGGCTAAAAAGCAAGGCAAGAATACCTTTGATGTTTTACAGCTTGCTTTTGAAAAAATATTTCATTGGAATATTTAGTTGAACCCCATCGTTTATCTGAGTATTAATTTGTAGGGTTTATTTTAAAGCAGGAGAAGAAAATGAGAAAAATAGTTAGGTTAGAACTCGCGCTAATTTTTATGACGACATTTGGGCTTGTGATAGTGCCATGGAGCGCCCATGCGGGTTTTAAAGAAAGGTTATTAAGAATAGTTGGTCAGCTTGTTGAGAGCATTGATGGTATTCCTGCATCAATTGACTTTAGAAATGAGACTGATGAAACTATTTATGTTGTAATGGACACTAATAGAGAGAACCATATCATTGCTCCTAAGGGGCAGGCCACATTTTCAAAAGCTAACATAGGAGATGCTCCAACTTTTAGAGTGTACAGTGATACTGACCACTCCAAGTGTCTCTATAGCAAGAGAGTAGATATTAGAACAAGCCCACATTCTTCGTTTGGCTACCGAAATGGTAAATTTTAATAATTTCAGGAGGAAATAATGAAATCTAATAAATTTAAAGAAATTTTAAAATTGACAGTGGTAACTACAAGTTTACTTTTTGCAGTCCCTTGCTTGACTGCCAAGAAGTTTCATGTGAATGAGGCCAACTATTTTTACTATGGCCCTTCCCAGCCAGAGGCTTCTGACGTGAAGGAATATTTTTTTTTGTCTGGTCTGCCGAATGACAAGAATTTTCGTCCTGATCAAATAAAAGAAACAATACATGAAGCCAGATGGTATCGTAAAGGAGGAGGTGGTGGTGAAGATAAAGGAAAGGACATAAAAGCTCCCGATGGGCGCGTGGTTGTTTCGGCAAAAGTATTTATTAAATCAGCATGGAATGTCGGCAGAATGAATATGCCTATCAAATATATAATACATGGTTCTTACATCATTCCCATTGCTGCCCATATTGGAACTAGATTAAACCCTAAAGGACTACTTGGTGCTGGTGCTTGCTTCAATCATAAAGTAATTGTTAAGCATGTGAGCTTAGAAGACTGGATGAGCAAGCTCAAAATACCTAGCAAACTATAAATCTGCGCTGAACTGTTACGCCATATCAATTAGGCTTTAGTGCAGTTCAGCCATAGAGCAACACCAGAATTGCATAGGATAGCGCTGGCGCAATAAACCCCAGAAAACTGCATGGTATCTGATCAATAGATTGATTAAGATAACGCTTCCTCCTAAATATACGGTTAATGATTGCTTGTAGTGCAGGCCATGCCAGGCACTCAAGCAAAAATATAAATGACCGTAGTAAAGTTTGCTGATAATTCGCAAATTGTATTTTCGCTGGCAATCTTTGATGGCCCCAAGACGGGCAGAAACCACAAAGAAAAGAGTCGATATCTAAGAGATATTGCTAGAGTATAAAAATGAAATTCTTGAAAGTATCGATAATTCTTTACAAAATTTGCAAGTATAACCATAGAGCCACCGATAGCGCACACCTTAAAATGATGCTCATGCTGTTAAAGTAAGGAGGTAACTCTAAGTAATATCCATGTGAAATACTGTGTGAAAGGAGTGAACAGTTCCAAGCTATATAGGTTTTGAAGCAATACCCAATATAAAGAGTCCAGCAACAGATAATAGATTTTTTGTGGAAAATTTCTAAATAAAGGAAGAGACTTCTATTAATTGAATTTCATGCAAGAGGCTCTACTACTATATATATGAAAAGAAAACATTGTAGTTGATTATAGTAAAACGTCTACCCCCCCGATACACCAAGCATTAGGGGGTAGACTGGTCGTTAAGCAGGAAGCGCTAGGCTAAAAAGAGGTTGGTTGATCCAAATGTGGCAAAAGAGAGAAGCTACATAACCCAGCATAATAGCCCATGACCATTTTAAATGCCCCATGAAGGTATAAATCCCTTTGGATTGTCCCATCAATGCAACACCAGCAGCTGAGCCGATAGACAGTAATGAACCACCAACGCCAGCGGCTAGTGTGACCAGAAGCCATTGTCCCTGTGACATGTCAGGTTGCATGGTTAATACAGCAAACATTACAGGAATATTGTCAATAATGGCTGACAAAATACCAACAAAGAAATTAGCAGGTGTTGCTTGATGGATGGTTGGTAACATTTGCCCCCATTCATGGTACATTTGGTTTGAGATAAGGTCGAGATAACCTATAACTGATAATCCCCCTACACACAGAATGACACCATAAAAAAATAATAACGTATCCCATTCAGCATTTTTAATTTTATTAAAAATATCAAATCCTTTATGAGAATTTTTTCCCTTGTAACCAGATAGAGTCTTCTCAAGTTTATCAACATAGAAAGAAAATAAAAATAAGTAACCTAACCCGGTCATCATACCAACAACGGGGGGTAAGTGCAGATAGTTATGAAATGACACAGCAGTTGCAATAGTTAATAAAAATAAGATCATGATTCGCTTAGCGCCTAATTTCATTTGAATGCTTTCACTAGATGCCGCTGGTTTTTCTTGTGGTACTGCACAACTCATAATAATTGCAGGGACTAAAAAGTTAACAACTGATGGGATGAATAATTTAAAAAAATCGAAAAAAGGTAAGATGCCTTTTTGCCAGACCATAAGCGTTGTGATATCACCAAAGGGACTAAAAGCGCCACCGGCGTTGGCTGCAATAACAATATTAATACAGCTGATTCGAACAAAAGAAGGGTTATTTTGGCCTACAGCCATGACCACTGCGCACATCAGCAAAGCAGTGGTTAAGTTATCAGCAATTGGTGATATAAAGAAAGCAAGGATCCCAGTTACCCAAAAAAGCTCTCTAAACGTGAAACCACGGCGTACCAACCAGCTTCGCAAGGCTTCAAATATATTGCGCTCTTCCATCGCATTGACATAAGTCATGGCGACCAATAGGAAGAGAAAAAGCTCAGCATATTCTAATATATTATGGCGGACAGCACTTTCTGCAGCATGGGGCAGACCATGTTGTTGACACATGATGGCTACAATAACCCAAATCAGCCCAGCCGCAAGCACAACTGGCTTAGATTTGCGCAGATGAATGACTTCTTCAACCATAACAAAACCATAGGCAACAACGAATATGCCTAACGCTAGAAAGCCCGCCATAGTTGCAGTTGCATGAAGATTACCTGAGAAATGCTCGCCCGCCAAAGCTATGCTTGGTGTAAATATGCATGCAGCAGCAAGCCACTTTACTAAAGTCTTACAATAAGATTGATTGGGTGTCATGGTTTTGTCCTTTTTAGCTAATGTTACTTTTCACTTATAGGGCATTGTAGTACATCAGACACATTGCCTACTGCATCCTGAGTCTCTAATTTTACAGGAAATCCCCACAGCTTATATACGTGTTTCAAAACTTCCTGTGCTGATCCTTTTAATAGGCGATCGTCGTAGGCTGTATATCTAAGAGTCAAGGTCCTATCTCCCTCTATATCTACATTATACACCTGAATATAAGGTTCTGTGTGTCCAATATTGTTTTGTTGTGATAGTGCCTGTCTTATTTCTTGGTATCCTGAATCATTATGAATCGATTGCACTATATATTTTTCTTTGGTAGTGTCATCAAGCAAATTAAATAGCTTCAGGCGCCTAATAATGCGTGGTGATAAGTATTGAGCAATAAAGCTTTCATCTTTAAAGTTTTCCATAGCAAAATGCATGGATTCTTTCCAAGGTGTATTAGCCAGATCAGGAAACCATTCATAATCTTCGGCATCAGGTGACTCGCAGATTTTCCTGATGTCGCACATCATATGGAAGCCAAGGGTATAAGGATTGATGCCATTAAAGTAGGGACTATCAAATGGTGGTTGAAAAATAACACTGGTATGGTGTTGTAAAAATTCCAGCATAAAATCATCAGTCAGCTGCTTTCGATGATAGAGTTCATTAATGATGGTGTAATGCCAAAAGCAGGCCCATCCCTCATTCATGACTTTTGTTTGTCTCTGAGGATAAAAATATTGCGCAATTTTACGCACAATACGCACAATTTCACGTTGCCATGTTTCTAAAAGGGGTGCATGCTTTTCAATAAAATAAAGGATGTTTTCATATGGCTCTTCTGGAAAGCGTTTCTTTTGCTCAATTTCACAGGTGTTCATCGCCTTAGGTAGTGTGCGCCACAACTCGTTGATCAAACTTTGTTGATGTTGGGCACGTTTTTGTTGTCGCAACTTCTCTTCTTGAAGCGTTAATGGTGCAGGGCGTTTATAACGATCAACGCTGCAGCCCATCAAAGCATGACAAGCATCAATGATTTCCTCAACAGCTGTAATACCATGCTGTTCTTCACATTGTGATATAAAACTTTTAGCAAAAAGTAAATAATCGATAATGCCACTTGCATTTGTCCAACTTTTAAATAAATAATTATTTTTGAAAAACGAATTATGCCCATAGCTTGCATGGGCAATGACCAAAGCTTGCATCACCGTTGAATTTTCTTCCATTAAATACGCAATGCATGGATTTGAATTTATGACGATCTCATAGGCGAGCCCCATATAACCACGCTTATAATTTTGTTCTACGCTTAGATATTGCTTGCCAAATGACCAATGATTATAACCAATAGGCATACCAACAGAGGCGTAAGCATCCATCATTTGTTCTGCTGTAATGATTTCAATTTGGTTAGGGTAAGTATCTAATCCAAAATCCTCAGACACACCTTGTATGGCTTTCTCATAAACCATGATTGTATCAAAATCCCATTCAGGAGAGTTAGGTAGATAATTATTTTTTTTCGTCATGCAGTTTGCCTTTTAAAAAGCTCACGAAATACTGGGTAGATATTTGATTTTGATTGGATGCTTTGCATAGCAAATTGAGGAAATTTTTCTTTCACAGCTTGGTAG
>CAYGTQ010000056.1:0-10792 GCA_964352915.1 uncultured Legionellales bacterium | reverse complement strand
TTCTCTGACCTCTTAAAGGCAAGCCTCGACGATGCCGAACACCACGATAACAACCAAGATCGGAAAGACGCTTGATGTTCATGGAAACGGCACGACGCAAATCGCCCTCTACTTCAAACTGACCCACCATTTGGCGCAATTCAGCGACTTCTGCCTCGCTGAGATCTTTAACCTTGGTGTCTATAGCCACATTAGCTTGCTGACAAATGTGCAAAGCACGCGAGCGCCCCACACCAAAAATGTAAGTTAATGCGACTGAAACGTGCTTTTGCACTGGAATGTTAACCCCGGCGATACGTGCCATAGATGTCCTCAATAATGCTCAAAATTCGTAAAGCTTAACCAACCTTGCTTAAAAAATCAAGACGGCTACCCTTGTCGTTGTTTGTGTTTAACATCCTTGCAAATCACTCGAACGCTGCCATGACGACGGATAATTTTGCAATTACGACATATTTTCTTAACTGATGCTCTGACTTTCATGATGCTCCCTTACAGTATGCCACCTGGACCGAGCGGATTGTTAGCGCCCTGGCCTTTCAGATTGGCTTTTTTCATCAACGACTCATATTGATGTGACATCAAGTGTGCTTGCACTTGCCCTGTGAAGTCCATAATAACCACCACAGTAATCAGCAAAGATGTTCCACCAAAAAATGGAATCTGCCAATTATACATCAAAATCTCTGGGAAAAGACACACAAAGGTCAAATAAATCGCACCCACTAAGGTCAAACGAGACATAACCGTGTCAATGTAGTTGGCTGTTTGCACGCCTGGGCGAATACCTGGAATAAAAGCGCCTGATTTCTTCAAATTGTCAGCAGTGTCTTTTGGGTTAAACACCAACGCTGTATAGAAAAACGCAAAGAAAATGATGGCAAATCCAAAGAAACCATAATAAAAAGGCGAGCCTGGGGAAATAGCCAGCGCAATATCACTCAAAATACCTGTGCTGCTGCTGCTGAACCATTGCGCCAGAGTAGCAGGCAATAAGATGACACCTGTTGCGAAAATAGGAGGAATTACACCCGACATGTTCAGCTTCAAAGGCAAATGACTTTTCTGAGCAGCATACACCCGCTTGCCTTGGGTGCGCTGAGCATAGTTCACCGTGATCTGGCGCTGCGCGCGCTCCATAAACACCACAAACCAGGTAATTGACAAAATCAAACCTAAAAGCACAATGATGGTCAACCCTTGCAACTGTCCTTCACGCACCAACTCAAATGTTTGACCAATGGTTGCAGGCAAACCTGAAACAATACCTGCAAAAATAATAAGCGATATACCATTACCAATGCCACGCTCGGTCATTTGTTCACCTAGCCACATCAAAAACATGGTACCTGTCACCAAAGTTACTGTCGCCGTAAAGTAAAAAGGCAGGCCTCCATAAAGTACAATGCCTTGTGCTACAAGAAATTTGGACATACCCAGTGATTGGAAAATAGATAAGCCCAGCGTGCCTATTCGTGTGTATTGATTAATTTTACGGCGCCCAGCTTCACCTTCTTTTTTAAGCTGCTCAAGCTTAGGAATGATGGCTGTAAATAATTGAATGATGATCGATGCTGAAATGTAGGGCATGATACCAATGGCAAACACCGTCAAACGCGACAGAGCACCACCAGAAAACATATTAAATAAACCTAAAATAGTATTTTGTTGTTGGTTAAATAGCTCAGCCAAACGCATAGGATCAAGACCTGGCACAGGAATGTGCGCACCAATACGAAACACCACAATGCCCACCAAAACAAACAACAGACGCTGCTTGAGCTCGGCTAAGCCAGGTGAATTGAACTGTGGTAAGCTTGATTTCATTCGCTGACCTGACCGCCCGCAGCTAAAACAGCAGCTTTAGCGCCTGCTGTCATAGGAATACCCTGTATGGTAACAGCAGCTGTGATGCTACCTGAATTCAATATTTTAGCGTATTTAACATACCCTGGGATGATGCGGGCTTGACGCAAAGTTTCTAAATTCACAATGCCACCTTCACAGGCATGCAGCGCATCCAAACGAACTTCTTTGCTGAAGCCTTGTTTCCAAGAATGAAAACCACTCTTTGGAAGTCGGCGATGCAAAGGCATTTGCCCACCTTCAAAACCAATTTTATGAAATCCACCGGAACGTGACGTCTGACCTTTGTGCCCACGGCCGCAAGTTTTGCCAAGGCCAGAACCTATTCCACGACCTACACGCTTTCTTGCTTGACGAGCACCTTCGCCTGGTTGCAAATCATTCAAATACATCAGTTATACTTCCTATTCATCAAATCAAAACTTTATGATGCTTGTCCAAACAAGCTATGCACAGTTTTACCACGTTTTTCTGCAATATGTCTTGGTGACACCGTATGCTGCAATGCTTTTAAAGTTGCACGCACCACATTCACTGGATTGGTTGAACCTAAACATTTTGCTAAAACATTTTTAACACCTAAAACTTCCAACACAGCACGCATGGCGCCACCAGCAATAATACCTGTACCTTCAGACGCTGGCTTCATGAAAACAGTAGACGCACCTAATGAAAAAGTGATTTCATGATATAAAGTAGTACCTGACAATTCAACATGAATCATGTTTCTACGTGCATTTTCCATAGATTTCTGAATAGCAGCGGGTAACTCACGAGCTTTACCATGGCCAACACCCACTTTACCGTTACCATTGCCCACGACGGTGACTGCTGAAAAACCGAAGATACGACCACCTTTCACCACTTTTGCAGTACGGTTAACAGCTACTAATTTTTCAATCAAGCCATCACTTTTTGTTGACTCATCATATGTTGCCATAATTTTTTACCTTAAAAATCCAAACCTGCGGCACGAGCGCCATCTGCTAAAGCACTGACACGACCTTGATATTTAAAACCGGAGCGATCAAAAGCTAATTTCTTGATACCCGCAGCTTGTGCGCGCTCAGCAATGACCGTCCCAATCATACGGGCTTTCTGGCTCTTGTCACCAGACAACTCTGTGCGCAGAGCTTTGTCTAACGTAGAAGCACTGGCCACCACTTGGCTCTGACCGTCAGTACACACCACCACCTGGGCATAAATATGCTGAGGCGTACGATAAACAACCAAACGAGGTGCGCCTAATCGACGATTCTGTGCTCGAAAACGTCGTGCTCGCTTTAAACGTGCATTTTTTTTATTCATATCTACTTCTTCTTCGCTTCTTTACGAATAACCACTTCATCCGAATAACGAACCCCTTTACCTTTGTAAGGCTCAGGCGGTCTAAAGCTACGGATTTCTGCAGCTACTTGTCCAACCAACTGTTTGTCGGCACCCTTGATCACGACTTGCGTATTACTTGGGCTTTCTGCTTCAACACCTTTAGGCAATGTATACTCAACAGGATGAGAAAAACCTAAGTTCAGCGTAATTTGACTACCTTTCAATTGAGCTCGATAACCAATTCCTACCAAATCCAATTGCTTTTGAAACCCTTGGCTGACGCCTATCACCATATTGTTCAGAAGTGCACGAGCTGTGCCCGTTTGTGCATTGGCTGCTGAACTTTGATCAACAGGATGACATGTCAGCTCGGACATACCATCTTGCTCTGCAAGTTGAGCTACCACCAAGTTGTGCAGTTGGTGTGACAATTCGCCCTTAGGCCCTTTGACCTGAACCAGCTGACCGGCTTGTGAAAAATTCACTTCTTTAGGAATAGTTATGGGCCTGGATGACAGTCTAGACATAATAAACCTTACTACATAACCTCACACAAAACTTCACCACCCACGCCTTGAGCACGGGCAGCACCATCAGTCATCACACCTTTAGGCGTCGATATGATCGCCACACCCAAACCACCTTTTACTTTAGGTAATTCCTGGTGCGAACGAAAAATACGAAGACCAGGGCGACTGATCCGCTTCAACGAAGCAATCACCGGTTGATGCTGATAAAACTTCAATTCAATGTGTAGCACAGGCTTTTGAGCCTCTGTGGTATCCACTTGAAAAGAAGTAATATAGCCTTCTTCATACAAAACTTTGGCAATGGCCACCTTAATTTTTGAAGATGGCAAGCGCACATCCACATGACGTGCCATTTGCGCATTGCGAATGCGCGTCAACATATCCGACACTGGATCTTGCATACTCATGCTTCACCTCTTCCTTTAACTACCAACTGGCCTTGCGCCCACCAGGGACATGACCATTCATTAAATTTTGCCGCAAACAAATTCGACACAACCCAAACTTTCGATACACAGCATGTGGTCGCCCACATTGCTGGCAACGTCTCTGAACTCGCACTGGACTTGCATTTCTTGGCATAGCCTGCAAACGTCGCTGCGATGTTTCACGCTCTTCATCAGATGACGAAACACTGACGATAGCTGTCTTTAGTTTTTGTCGTAAAGTCTGAAAACGGGCTACCATCTTAATGCGCTTTTCGTCCCTTACTTTCATCGATTTTTTTGCCACACTTATCCTCTCTCAAGTCATTTTTTAAATGGAAACTGAAATGCTGTCAACAATGCCAAAGCATCAGCATCACTGCGAGCAGAAGTCGCAATAACGATGTCCATGCCACGCAATGTGTCGATTTTATCATAATCAATTTCAGGGAACATAATCTGCTCTTGAACGCCAAAAGCATAATTACCACGCCCATCAAATCCTTTTCTATTCAAACCACGAAAATCACGAATTCGTGGAATAGCCACATGAATTAGGCGTTCCAAAAACTCATACATACGCTCACGTCGCAGAGTAACTTTGCAGCCAACAGGCCATCCGTCACGAATCTTAAAACCTGCTATGGATTTACGTGCCTTGGTCACAACAGGTTGCTGACCAGCAATCAAAGCCATATCTTGCATAGCAAAAGCCATCACTTTCTTGTCATTGACAGCTTCACCGACACCCATATTGAGTACAATTTTAGTGATCTGAGGGACAGCCATCACAGAACTGTAATTTAAACTGCGCTGCAGCTCTGGTCGAATGCGTTCTCTATAATCTGTTAATAATGTAGCCATTGTTTATACCTTACGAAGTCACAGTTTCATTGCTGGCTTTAAAATACCTGACCTTACGGCCATCTTCTAAAACTTTATAACCTACTCTCGATGGCTTTTGCGTACTGGCATCCAGCAAAGCCACATTAGAAATATGAATAGGCGCTTCTTTTTCCACAATGCCGCCATTGATGTTACGTTGCGGGTTGCGCTTAACGTGCTTTTTAACAAGATTTAAGCCTTCAACAATCACACGCTGATCAGGTAACACACGCAATACACGCCCTCGCTGCTGCCGGCTTCGCCCTGTCAGCACCATCACTTCATCATTTTTACGAATCTTAGCCATACCTTACCTCGTTATAATACTTCTGGCGCTAAGGAAATAATTTTCATAAATTTCTCACGCAATTCACGGGTCACTGGGCCAAAAATACGTGTCCCCACCGGCTCGCGCTGTGCTGTCAAAAGCACCGCTGCATTACCATCAAAACGAATGACGGAACCATCATCTCTGCGCACGCCTTTACGAGTGCGAACGACCACGGCATTCATCACATCACCTTTTTTAACTTTGGCTCGAGGCATGGCCTCTTTGACGCTGACTTTAATCACGTCACCAACGTGCGCATAACGCCGATGCGAACCACCCAGCACCTTAATGCACATCACTGATCTGGCACCACTGTTATCCGCCACACCCAATATGGACTGCATCTGTATCATTGTTAACCCTTATGCCTTAACTTTTATCCACTCAAAAGACAATTAACTTTTTTGTACTTTTGAAACAACTTGCCAAAATTTGGTCTTAGAGATAGGACGGCATGAACGGATATTAACCCAATCTCCGACCTGATATTCATTAGCAGCATCATGCGCGTGAAGCTTCGTAGAACGCTTCATGTATTTACCATACTTAGGATGCTTAACTTTACGCTCCACCAAAACAGTAACCGTATTTTGCATGCGGTCAGCCACCACTCGTCCTACCTGCATACTTGTTTTTGTACTTTCAACTGTCATGCTTGTGCCCTTTGTACTTGCTGCATTATCGTATTAATTCTTGCAATTTGCCGACGCGTATCACCAAACAAATGCGGTTTTGGAGACTGCCCTGAGCTTTGCTGCATACGCAATTTAAAAAGCGCTTCTTGCTCACGATCCAGCTCTTCTCGTAATTCTTTTTCAGATAATTTTTGTAACTCTGCTGTCTTCATTACATTACCACACGTTTAACAACTGTTGTTTTAACTGGCAATTTACTTGCCGCCAAGCGAAATGCTTCCTGCGCTAATTCCTCAGGTACACCTTCCATTTCGAACAGCACACTGCCTGGCTGAATAAGCGCTACCCAATATTCTACGTTACCTTTACCTTTACCTTGACGAACTTCCAAAGGCTTTTGGGTAATAGGCTTATCTGGAAAAATGCGGATCCATATTTTACCACCACGCTTAATATGACGAGTCATAGCTCGTCGCGCTGACTCAATTTGTCGAGCAGTGATGCGGCCACGTTCTAAGGCTTTCAGACCAAACTCGCCAAAACTAACTTTGCTGCCACGCAGAGCTAAACCCCGGTTGCGCCCTTTTTGCTGTTTACGGTACTTGGTGCGTTTAGGCTGTAACATCTATTAACCCCTTACTTGACCATTTGCGGTCGGATCCGGCAAAGCAGCTTCTTGCGGCTGCGCCAGAACTTCACCTTTAAAAATCCACACTTTGACGCCTATGATACCATAGGTTGTCTTCGCTGTGGCAGTCCCATAATCAATATTTGCTCTGAATGTGTGTAAAGGCACTCTGCCCTCACGGTACCACTCTGATCGTGCAATTTCAGCACCATTCAACCGTCCACCAACACAAATCTTGATTCCTTTAGCGCCAGCACGTAGTGCACTGCTCACCGCTCGTTTCATAGCTCTGCGAAACATAATGCGCCTTTCAAGTTGCTGAGCTACGCTTTGAGCCACCAAAGTAGCATCAATTTCTGGCTTGCGTACTTCCTCAATATTAACGTTAACCGGCACGCCCAACCTTTGGCCGAGCTCTGTGCGCAAACGCTCAATATCTTGTCCTTTTTTACCAATCAAGATACCTGGGCGCGCTGTATAAATGGTGATGCGCGCATTTTTAGCTGGCCGCTCTATTTGGATACGACTGACAGCAGCTTGCTCGTAACGCGACATCAAATATTTGCGAACATTGATGTCGGCATTTAATGTTTCAGCAAAACCTTGCTCGGCATACCATTTGGCAGTCCAATCTTGAGTAATGCCTAATCGAATTCCTGTTGGATTAACCTTCTGACCCATTCAGATTTCACTCCTCATTATCTTTAACTGCAATGCTGATGTGGCATGTGCGTTTATGGATGCGGTTACCGCGCCCTTTGGCACGTGCCCGCATTCGCTTCAAGGTTGTGCCTTCATCCACCATGACTTGAGAAACACGCAACTCATCGATATCAGCACCTTCGTTATTTTCTGCATTAGCGATAGCAGAATTAAGTAATTTTTTAACTATAAAAGCCGCTTTCTTCTTACTGAAGCTTAACGAATCCAGTGCTTTTGACACAGGCAAGCCACGCACAGTATCTACAACCAGCCTTGCCTTTTGCGCCGATAATGACGCACCTTTTAATCGTGCAAATACTTCCACGCCTTCACCTCACACTATTTTACTTTGCGGTCCCCAGAATGGCCTTTAAAAGTTCTGGTTAAAGAGAACTCACCAAACTTATGACCCACCATATTCTCTGTCACATAAAGTGGCACAAACACTTTGCCGTTGTGCACAGCAAAGTTTAACCCCACCATGTCCGGCGTTACCATAGAGCGCCTGGACCAAGTTTTAATGGGTCGTTTATCTTGTTTTTCCTGGGCCGCTATGACTTTCTTTTCCAAGCTCAAATCAACAAAAGGCCCTTTTTTTAATGAACGCGGCACCATCGCCTCCTATATTATTTTCGATTACGTCTACGTACAATTAATTTATCCGTTCGTTTGTTCGAACGAGTTTTATATCCTTTGGTTGGCTTACCCCAAGGCGTTACTGGATGTCGCCCTCCTGAGGTTCTGCCCTCACCACCACCATGTGGATGATCGACAGGATTCATAGCCACACCACGAACATGTGGACGACGACCACGCCAACGACTGGCGCCCGCTTTACCGAGCGACTGCAAATTATGTTCAAAGTTACTGACTTCACCAATCACGGCACGGCACACAACCAAAACTTTGCGCATCTCACCTGAACGTAATCTAAGGGTCACATAACGTCCATCACGAGCTACGATTTGAGCAGACGTGCCTGCACTGCGGGCCATTTGCGCGCCTTTGCCAGGCTTAAGCTCAATGTGATGCACGGTAGTACCTACTGGAATATTCTGCAAAGGCAAACAATTCCCAACTTCAATCGGAGCCTCGGGACCAGATAAAACTTGATCACCTGCTTTCAGATGTTTTGGGGCAATAATATAACGGCGCTCACCATCCTGATAACGAAGCAAAGCAATGTGAGCTGTGCGATTAGGATCGTACTCTAAACGCTCCACTACTGCAGAAATACCGTCTTTGGTGCGTTTGAAATCAATCAAACGATACAAACGTTTGTGCCCACCACCACGATGACGCATGGTGATCCGACCCAACTGATTACGACCACCATGTTTGGCCAAAGACGTAACCAAAGGACCATGAGGGGCTCCTTTGTGCAAATTTTCTCGTGATACTCGGGTAACAAACCGACGTCCCGGAGATGTAGGTTTCACATTATCTAATGCCATAACAAAAAATCCTTAAGGTGAACCAGCAAAATCAATATCAAATCCTTCTTCAAGCGTCACATAAGCTTTTTTCCAATTAATGCGACGCCCCATACGTTGGCCAACGCGACGAGTTTTGCCTTTGACAAGCAAAACACATACCTGGCTAACTTTTACTTTAAACAACTGTTCAACAGCAGCGGTAATCATATATTTATTGGCTCTGTTGGATACTCGAAAAACGAACTGGCGATGAGCCTCAGCCACATGCGTGCTTTTTTCTGACGTAATGTTGGACAAAATAACCTGATGCAATGCGCTCATTGTAATTGCCCCTCCACTGCTTTTAAAGCTGATTCTGTGATATAAACTCGTTTTGCAGATATCAGCCACATCAAATCCAACTGATTAACATCGCACACAGCCACTTCAGGTAAGTTGCGCGATGTCAGGTAGATTTGAGAATCAAAACCATGGGTCAGAAGCAACACTCTGTTCACTTCACCCCAACCTTTTAACAGCTTAGCAAGTTCACTTGTTTTTGTGGCACTTAAGGCAAAGCCATCAACCACTTGCAGGCGTGACTGACGAATCAACTCGGCAAAAACAATCCTTAATGCACATCGATAAACTTTTCGATTAACTTTCTTATGAACTTCACGTGGCCTTGATGCAAAAGTCACACCACCGCTGCGCCATATAGGGCCTCGAGAAGTCCCAGCACGTGCGCGGCCAGTACCTTTCTGACGCCATGGTTTAGCTCCACCGCCGCTTACTTCTGAACGATTTTTTTGTTTTGCTGTAAACACATGACCATTGGCCTGGTAACTGGTCATCACCTGGTGCAACAGCGCCTCATTAAATGGAGATTCAAATATCTCGCTGGACACATCAAGCTCACCAGATTGGCCTGATGCTGTATGTATTGCTAATTTCATGATGATGGTCCTTCTGGCTTAGCTTTAACGGCAGGACGAACAATCACCAACCCGCGATTGGCTCCTGGCACAGCACCTTTGACCCACAAAAGACCACGCTCAGCATCTACCTTTAAAACCGATAAATTTTGCACAGTACATCGTACATTACCCATTTGCCCGGCCATTTTTTTGCCTTTAAATACGCGACCTGGGCTTTGATTCTGCCCAATAGAGCCTGGCGCCCGGTGAGACAACGAATTACCGTGGGTAGCATCTTGACCTGCAAAATTATGACGCTTGATGGTGCCAGCAAAACCTTTACCTTTGCTGGTGCCCGTGACATCAATGGCTTGCCCTTCGCTGAAGAAATCAACCTTAAGCTCTGCACCTACAGTCAACTCTTTAAGGCGAGCATCATCAGCCGCCAGTGGGAACTCCCAAAGTCCACGACCAACACCGGTGCCTGCTTTTGCAAAATGGCCTTTTAAAGCTTTGCTCACACGATGCGCTTTTTTATCACCGGTGGTGATCTGAATAGCACCGTAGCCGTCTGTACCCACAGTTTTAATTTGTGTGATGCGATTTGGCGCAACGGAGACAATGGTCACCGAAGTGGCTACGCCCGCTTCATTAAAAACGCGGGTCATACCACACTTTTGTCCTACCAACCCAAGCGACATGACTGTCCCCTATCATTTTTTTGATTAAACATTATTCTGACTCCAAGCGAAGTTGAACATCAACGCCAGCGGCCAAATCAAGTTTCATTAAAGCATCCACTGTTTTTTCAGTAGGCAGAACAATCACGACCAAGCGTCTGTGAGTTCTCAGCTCATACTGATCCCGTGCATCTTTATCTTTATGCGGTGAAGTCAGCACAGTAAAACGCTCAAAGCGTGTTGGTAATGGCACAGGCCCTCTCACTTGAGCCCCTGTGCGTTTGGCTGTTTCCACAATTTCTTTGGTTGATACATCGATCAAACGATGATCGAAAGATTTCAACCGAATACGAATACTTTGATTTTTGGCTGTTATCGCGCTCATATCTCTCTACTTACTCAAATATTTTAGTAACGACGCCAGCACCTACAGTACGACCGCCTTCACG
>CAYGTQ010000055.1:0-11098 GCA_964352915.1 uncultured Legionellales bacterium | reverse complement strand
AAATGTCAGGCCTGGGTTACCTGACCACACTCCTAATTGGGAGCGATGGCTCGCTAAGTCGACTCATCATTTGTTGTATGTTCTGATTATTTTAATGCCTTTATCTGGCTGGATGATGTCCACTGCAGCTGGTTACTATCCTACAATTTATGGGTGGGGTAGCTTTGCCATGCCTTTTGTACCTAAATCAGACGTTTTAGCAAAGCTTGGGGGTACTGCGCATACATATGTTGCATGGACTCTTGTTACGGTATTGGTGCTGCATGTTTTGGCAGCACTGAAGCACCATATTCTTAATAAAGATAATGTTCTACGTCGTATGTTGCCTGGTCGAGGTTGATATTGGTTTCAGAGCCCAAGAGTGAAGCTGAGCTTATAGAGCGAGCTCAGCAGTTAGCGGGGTTTTCTGTAGAGCAAATTGCCTCGCAGATAGGATGGGATGTTCCTGATGACTTAAGGCACAATAAAGGTTGGCTTGGACAGCTTCTTGAGGCGGCTTTAGGAGCTACTGCGCAAAGTCGACCAGAGCCTGATTTTCAGTTCATTGGTGTTGAATTAAAAACACTACCTGTGGTCAATGGGCAGGTTAAAGAATCAACTTATGTATGCCATATTGATTTGGATAGTTTAGCCAGTGATACATGGCAGCATTCTTTGGTCAAAAAAAAACTGAATCGAGTTTGTTGGGTACCTGTTGATGCTAATCCTACGGTGAAGCTTGCTGAACGCATGATTGGCATGCCTTTACTTTATTCACCAACCTCAGAGGATCTGGCAGTGTTAAAGCAGGATTGGCAGGAATTGACGGATCAGATGACCATGGGAGAGGTTGAGTCTGTTAGTGCCTATCAAGGACAGTGGTTGCAAGTGCGGCCTAAGGCGGCCAATTCAAGGGCACGAAGTCTTGGTATTAATGAACGAGGTCAACGTTATATGACTTTACCACGTGGCTTTTATTTACGAACAAGCTTTACTCAAAAGTTGTTAGATCAATATTATCTACCAAAAATTTAGCTTTCTTTAAGTTGCGTCAGGAATAAACCCCAATGAGTTGTAAACTTTTTTAATAGTATTTTGTGCGATATGGCGTGCTTTAGAAGCACCATCAAATAAAATACCATCAAGAGCGCTCTGATCGGCGCGAAGCTCAATGAATCTTTCTTGTATAGGCTCAAGCAAGGCAACTATGGCATCAGCCAAGTCAGATTTAAATTGGCCATAGCCAAGGTTTGTATAGGTTTTTTCAAGTGATTCTATGGATTGATCGGTGACTTTCGAAAATAGCGTTAACAAATTTGAGATCCCTGGTTTATTTTCCGTATCAAAGCTTACAGCAGCATCGGAGTCAGTGACTGCACGTTTAACTTTTTTGATGATCACTTTGGGTGGATCCAGAAGGGCTAGTACGCCTGACAGCACAGGATCGGATTTCGACATTTTTTTAGCGGGCTCTTGCAAGTTCATAATTCGGCTACCAGATTGAGGTATCATGGGTTCAGGCAGAACGAATACCTCACTATAGTTTTGGTTAAAGCGTAAGGCCAAATCCCGGCAAAGCTCCAGGTGTTGCTTTTGATCGCTGCCAACAGGCACCAGATTGGTTTGGTACAGCAGTATGTCTGCGGCTTGTAGAACAGGGTAGTTAAATAGACCTGCATTGATATTGTTTTGATGCTGCTTGGATTTATCTTTAAACTGAGTCATTCTGCTTAGCTCGCCCATATAGGTATTGCAGCATAAAATCCAGCTCAGAGCAGTGTGTTGTGGCACATGAGATTGGATAAATAAGATGCTTTGGGTTGGATCAATGCCGCAAGCCAAATATAGAGCAGCGAGATCGTAGCAACGCTCCTGGAGTACTTTAGGATCTTGTTTAACGGTTAGGGCGTGCAAGTCTACGATAGTGAATAAGCACTGATAATTATTTTGCAGCCCTAACCATTGCTTGATGGCACCTAAGTAATTACCAATATTCAGTATGCCCGTGGGCTGAATGCCACTGAGCAGTCTTTGTGTGCTCATGTGGTTTCTGCAGATTTAGCCTTGCGTTTTCGTAGCACCAGAGGGTATAAAGTACGATAAACGCTAAGTATGATGTAACTGCTGACATAAAACCCAGCATAAATAACCAGCAGCGGGTGAGGCTTGGGATAAGTTGCTATGAGTCCAAAATTAACGACATAATAGATTGCAGAGGCTATAAAAACCAGGCACCTAAGTTGGTGTTCGCTAAAGAGGTTATCAACTCTTGATGGGTAAATATATTTGATAGGAACGAAAATTAGACCAGCCAATACCAGCAATATCACCATATTGCCCCATGGGTTTCCTTGGTAGAGAAAAAGGTACAGTGCAACGATATTCCAATAGCATGGGAAGCCTTTAAAAAAATGATCGCTGGTTTTCGCATCGGTCTGACTGAACTGATATGCTGACGTTAGAACGATGATGCTGACGACAATAAGCTCCCATCCAGGCGGCAGAATTTTGATTGCCAGCAAAAAAAACATAGGCGCGATAACGTAGACTATAAAATCACATAAGTTATCTAGAAGCGCACCATCAATATGTGGTAATACTTTGGCGACGTTTAAAGCACGAGCGAGCGTGCCATCGATGGCATCAATGACGCTGGCAAAGCCCATCAGCCATAGAGCCCAAAGAAACTGGTTTTCATGCACTGCATAGATGGACATCAATCCTAAGACAGCAGAGCATGCCGTCAGCAGGTGCACCATGTAAGCTTGGGCAACCTTACAGGCTCCTATGGAATCGTGTGATGTGTTGTCTGTCATGTGTTTTTTGGTGTGGTTGGTAAAATTGAATGTTATTTCAACTATCCGAGTTCTTTATGCCACTAAGACAATGCCGTGACCTACGTATGGTAATCATCATAATTGAATAACCATCCTCGATGCAAGCATTGATCATATATTGCACCACAAGGCTTAAAAGAGCATGATTTCAGATGGGTCTGATTATTATTAAAGCATATTTTGACGATTGTGCAGGATAGGTTAAGCTAACCGTTTCAGATAAAGGAAAATCTGTGGCGGTCAATTATTTTCATACGCTGAATCGCTTCGTGCCGCGTTGTGCCTGGGGATGGATGGGGCTCAGCTTGTTGCTAGCCGCATGCTCTACTGGGCAATTTGTATCGTCCGAAGAAGCCTTGGACAGTGCCAAATCCAACTTTGAGCGAGGGCAGTATATTCAAGCATTTCGAACTGCACATACTTTGGCTGAAAAGCAAGGTGGGGCAGATGCACAGTACTTGCTTGCTTACTTATATTTTTTTGGTCATGGTGTCGCCGCGGATAGAAACAAGGCTCATTTCTGGTTTACCAAGGCTTCTAAACAAGGGCATTGTGATGCCATAACAGCGCTTGATAGCATTGCTGATTATCAAGGTTCTGGCTTGCCGCAGCCACAAACCACACTACCTCAGACGCCGTTGCCTGATATTTTGCATTCAGGGTGTCAAAAGCTACGCTTCACGGAGGACAAGGTCCCCACTCATCAGTGTCTTGCCAAGCGTGGATATACCATTCAATTGATAGGTTTCAGTCATGTGAGAGGGTTACACCAGCTGTGCATGAAGTTTAAGTCGTATGAATCACTTTATTATTACAGCACATGTCGCAAGCAAAAGCCCTGGTATGTGCTGGTTTTTGGTCATTACAAAGATTATGCCAGTGCACGCGAAGCTCTACAAAATATACCAGAAGAGCTTAAACAGTGGCAGCCATTTATTAAGAAATTATCGTCTGCAGCAAGAGAAAAGGAAAAATCATGTTCAACCTAAGTAAAATAATTATCAGATGTGCGCGAAATTATGCATTGTCATTGTGTGCAGTCACCTTAGTTTGTGCTGCTTCACCATTACCTGTCATTGAGAAAAGCCCACATGATTCTTTAAGTTATCGAGCCATTACCCTGAGCAATGGCCTACAAGCTGTTCTCATTCATGATCCTGATGCAGATAAAGCAGGTGCTGCGGTCAACGTTGGGATCGGTAGTTTTCATGAACCACAAGACTTGTTAGGAGGCGCCCATTTTTTAGAGCATATGCTGTTTCTTGGTAACCAAAAATACCCCAAACCAGATGAATACTTTGAGTATATCAAAAAACATGGAGGGCAAGCCAACGCCTTTACTGCATCACAGGAGACTGTCTATTATTTTGATATTTTGCCAGACTTTATTGAGCCTGCGTTGGATAGATTATCCCAATTTTTCTTAACACCTGTTTTTGATGCAAAATATGTAGAGCGTGAAAAGCATGCTGTAGATTCTGAATTCAAATCACAACTCCAAAATGATGGCTGGCGAGCGTTATCAGTATTGCAGCATTTGGCTAATCCCAAGCATCCTTTTCATGCCTTTAGCTTTGGTAATCTGCAAACTTTATCCAGCGCCGATGAATCGACATTGTATCAACGTGTTCGAGAATTTTATGACACCCATTACAGCGCAAACCATATGCACGTAGTCGTTGTTTCATCAAAGTCGCTGAATGACATGGAGCAAATGGTCAAAGACAAGTTTTCTCAAGTGGTCAGCCAAGAGGTCAATTTACCAGATTTGTCACAGGTGCCACTTTTTGATACAACCAATTGGCCTATCCAGGTGGATATCAAGCCGGTTAAAGACATGCATCTTTTGAAGTTAAATTTTTTATTGCCCTCAGAAATTAAGAGTTATTTAACTAAACCTACAAGCTATCTGGTTAGTTTGCTTGCAGCAAGAGGTGAAGGTAGCTTGTATGCTTTGCTTAAACACAAAAATTGGCTTGAAGATTACAGTGTATATTATGACGACATCACTTTAAACAACGATATGTTGGAAGCTAATTTCAGTTTAACCGAGGCAGGGATAAAGCATCAGGATGATATCATTGCATATTTTTTACAATATGTGGAGCTTATTCGACAAGAAGGTGTATCAAAGTGGCGATTTGATGAGATGCAAAAAATGGCCAACTTATCTTTTCAGTATCGAGATAAGCTATCTGCGTTTTGGTTAACAGCACATGTCTCTATGTATGCTAAGCGTTACCCGACAGAGCATTTGCTGACAGGCGAGGCTTTATTGCACCAATACTCTGAGAAAGATATTCAGGCTATATTAAAACTTATTCGTCCTGAGAATATGATGATTATTTGGCGTGATTTAAATGTTATAACGGATAAAGAAACTCCACATTTCAAGGTGCCGTATGCAGTTAGAGACATCAATACAGATCGCTTAACTAAATGGCAGAGTTCATCCCCTGAAGTGCGCTTGCATTTGCCTGCAAAAAATCATTATATTCCGAATCAGGTTAAGCCAATTCACCAAGCTGATCAAAGCTTTAATGAACGCCCAGTGCTCGATTCTGAAGCTAAGGACTTGCCAATTTGGTGCTTACCAGATGGTAAATTTGCTAAACCAAAAGTTGATGTTCGCTATCGTTTAACCATGAAAAAAATGCTTAGTGATTCGAAAGCCAGTGCGCTTTTAGATTTGTATGTATCGCTTTTGTCAGATACCATCCCTGAAAAATTCTATCCAGCGATTTTTGCTGGCAACAGCCTTCAAGTATCACAAGATCATGATGGCTTGGTGGTTCATTTACAGGGCTATGATAAGGATGTGCTGTTGCAGTTGATGCAAGATCTGCATCATTTAATGCTACATCATCAATTTTCTTATGAGCGATTTGATGCGCTCAAAGCTGAGCTTAAACGCCACTACGACAATGCCGAACTGAACAAACCTTACATGCATATTTTTGCACAGATGGATGCGCTTTTACTTGAACGTCGATGGTTACCTTCTGAGAAGCGTTTGATGCTACAACAGATAAGCTATCAAGATATGCAGGGTTTTATTAAAACCCTCACCGACATTGATGAAGTCAGAGCCTTGTTATTTGGCAATTTGCATTGTGATTTTGCACTTAAGGCGCAGTCAACATTTAAGCAACTGTTCCCACATGCTAAGATTAATGCATCATCTAAAGACTTACCCGTTGTCAAACTTCAAGAAAATCATAGCACAGTCAGCACATTGAATTCTCGCCATGATAACCATGCTTTAGGTGTGTTTTATCAAATAAATGACACAAGCGATGTGGCCTATGTGCATACCATGCTTCTCAAGCAACTGTTTGATAAAAGATTTTTTAATGAGTTAAGAACAGAGAAGCAATTGGGCTATATTGTTGGTTTATCTCAAAAAAGCTTATACCACACCACAGGCATTACTTATTTTGTACAATCACCTAACTATCAACCGAAGCCCATACAAAATGAAATCAAAGCTTTTCATAAGCGTGCTTTGAACTATTTAATTAGTTTAAAAAGCAAGGAGTTGCTCCCTTATCAACAAACTATTCGTGATTTATTACTTAAAGAACCTGCAAATCGAAAAGAATGGTTTGGGCGCTTTTGGAGTGAGATTTCTGAAGGAAGCTTCGATTTTACGAGGCGCGAGCTCTTAGCAAAAGCTGTGATGGTGGTGACGCCAGAGTCATTGTTAGCATTTTATAAGAAAACCCATGGAAAGGGTTCGGCACTTTTGCTTATTCAAACACCTCACGGTGAACTGGTAGAAACAGACTCAAAAATTGATGATGTTGATGACTTTAAAGCGAGCAGGGCTCGCTTTAAAGTCAGTGCCTGAGGTGCTTTCGATCAGTCCCAGCTCAAAGTACCACCTGTTTGGTACTCAGTCACTCGCGTTTCAAAGAAGTTCTTTTCTTTGTTCAGATCCATGACTTCGCTCATCCATGGAAAAGGATTCTCTGCCCCAGGGAATTGCTCTGGTAGACCAATTTGTGTCAAACGGCGATTAGCAATGAAGTGCAGGTAGTCACGAAACATATCAGCATTCATGCCTAAAATGCCGCGGGGCATGGTATCGGCGGCATACTGGTGCTCCATCTCTGTGCCTTCCATAATCATATCAATCATGTCTTGCTGAAAAGCTGGCGTCCATGTGTCAGGATTTTCAATTTTTATCTGGTTAATTACATCAATACCAAAATTCATGTGCATGGATTCATCACGTAAAATGTATTGAAATTGCTCAGCAGTTCCTGTCATTTTATTGCGTCTGCCCATGGAAAGAATTTGAGTGAAGCCTACATAAAAGAAAATACCTTCGAAGACCACGTAGAAAGCAATCAAATCACGTAACAAACGTTGGTTATCTTCAAGGGTTCCTGTATGAAAGTTGGGATCGCTTAAGCTTTTGGTAAAAGGTAGTGCCCAGGCAGCCTTGGTGGCAACCGATGGAATTTCTCGGTACATGTTAAAAACTTCTGCTTCATCAAGCCCAAGGCTTTCAATCACATGTTGGTAGGCATGCGTATGCAAAGCTTCTTCAAATGCTTGACGTAGCAAATACTGGCGACATTCTGGGTTGGTGATGTGACGATACACAGCCAGAACCAAATTATTAGCAACCAGCGAGTCTGCTGTGGCAAAGAAGCCAAGATTGCGTTTGATGATGGTTCTCTCATCTTCGGTAAGCCCGTTAGGATCTTTCCAAAGCGCAATGTCAGCGGTCATATTGACCTCATTGGGCATCCAGTGATTGGCACATCCCGATAAATATTTATCCCAAGCCCAGGTATATTTGAAAGGTACTAATTGGTTGAGATCAGCTCGACAGTTAATAATTTTTTTGTCATCTACTTGAATGCGTGCGGCGCCCATTTCGAGATCTTCAAGACCTGTGATCCCTGCTTGGTGCTGACTGCTTTCAATAGATTTACCAGGGTTTTTAATGTTTTCATCATCCCAGGATAATAAGCTCATAGTTGTTCTCCTTTTGAGTTATTGGCAAGCTTCACAGTGTTCATCATCCAGTGAGCAGCTTTGGTTTGTTATTTGTGTGGTTGTGGTTGAGGCTACTTTAACGGCATTAAGCACGCCTTCAGCAACCGTGGATTTTTCAGTGCTGGTTGCGCCCATACTGCGCATGTAGTAACAAGTTTTTAAGCCACGCAGCCAGGCCATACGATACAACTTATCCAGTTTTTTACCCGATGGTTCGGCCATGTACAAATTAAGAGATTGTGATTGATCGAGCCACTTTTGGCGCCTGGAAGCTGCTTCCACCAGCCATTTCGGATCGATTTCAAAAGCTGTTGCGAAACGGTGTTTGATGTCATCAGGAATACGGTCAATGGCAGATACACTACCATTGTAATATTTTAAATCATTGACCATGACGTTATCCCATAGGCTGCGGGCTTTTAGCTCCTTGACCAAAGCGGGATTGACCACAGTAAACTCACCTGACATATTCGATTTAACGAATAAGTTCTGATAGGTGGGCTCAATCGACTGAGTAACGCCACAGATGTTCGAAATGGTAGCAGTGGGTGCTATGGCCATCACGTTGGAGTTTCTTATACCTGATGTTTTAATTTGCTGGCGCAGACTGTCCCAATCTACCAGTCCGCTTTGGCTGGTATCTTGCTCTAGATATTGGGCGCGTGACTTTTTGAGCAACTGAATAGAGTCGATGGGTAAAATACCTTGTGACCACAGTGAGCCATCGAAGCTTGGATAAGCACCACGTTCTTTGGCCAGGTTACTGGATGCTTGTAGAGCATAATAGCTGATGGCTTCCATGGAGTTGTCAGCAAATTGCACCGCTTTATCCGATGAGTAATCGATATTTAGTTGGTACAAAGCATCTTGAAAACCCATGATGCCAAGGCCGATGGGGCGATGTTTTAGATTGGAGTTTTCTGCCTGAGGAATAGAATAATAGTTGATGTTAATCACATTATCCAGCATGCGGATGGCAGTTTGTACAGTTTTTTGTAGTTTGACCAGATCCAGAGTTCCTTTGGTTTCATCCAAGTGAGCTGGCAAGTTAATGCTGCCGAGATTGCATACAGCGACTTCATCTTTCGAGGTATTCAATGTAATTTCAGTACACAGATTGGAGCTGTGTATGACTCCAGCATGTTGTTGAGGAGAGCGCAGATTGCAGGCATCTTTGAACGTAATCCATGGATGGCCTGTTTCAAAAAGCATGCCCAGCATTTTGCGCCATAAATTGATAGCTGGTAGGGTTTTATGATTTTTAATTTGGCCATTTCTAGCTTTTTCTTCATAAGCCACGTAAGCTTTTTCAAAATCAACACCATAGCAATCATGCAGCTCAGGCACGTCATCGGGTGAGAACAGTGTCCATGGTTCATCATTGAATACACGTTTCATAAAAAGATCGGGGATCCAATTGGCTGTATGCATGTCATGGGTTCGTCGGCGTTCATCACCTGTATTTTTTCTAAGCTCAAGAAATTCTTCAATGTCCATATGCCAAGTTTCAAGGTAACCGCAAACAGCGCCTTTGCGCTTACCTCCTTGATTGACAGCGATGGCGGTTGCGTTGGCCACATTCATAAAAGGCACAACACCTAAAGATTTACCATTGGTACCTTTGATTTTAGCCCCCATAGCACGTACAGGTGTCCAGTCATTACCCAGGCCTCCAGCAAATTTTGAGAGCAAAGCATTGTCACGGATAGCATTGTAAATACCACCTAGGTCATCTGGAACAGACGTTAAGAAGCAACTGGAAAGTTGCGGCCTAACGGTGCCCGAGTTAAATAGTGTAGGTGTGGATGCCATGTAATCAAACGAGGACAACAGCTGGTAAAATTCAATAGCGCGTTGCTCTTTATTGTCTTCTTCTAGAGCCAGCCCCATTGCTACTCGCATAAAGAAAGCTTGAGGGAGCTCATAACGCGTGTTATCTTGGTGTAGAAAGTAACGATCATACAGTGTCTGCATACTTAAGTAGGTAAATTGCATGTCGCGTTCAGGCAACAGAGCATTGGCTAAAGTATCCAAGTTAAATTCTTTCAAAGCAGGGTTTAAAATACCTTGACCCAGACCTTTGGCTATAAAGCTCTTAAAGTATTTGGGATACAGAGTATTCATGTCGCTGTGTGTAACATGGTTCCCTAGCCCAAGAAAACGTAATGCCTCGTTGCGTAAGCTGCTGAGCAGCAGACGAGCGGTCACCAAACTATAGTTAGGTTCTACTTCAATGAAGGTACGTGCTGTCATGATTAGGGCTTTATCCACATCATCGATGTTGACACCATCGAATAAATTCTTGATAGCGTCCTTGGCAATGCGCTGCGAGTCCACTTCGGATAAGCCATCGCATGCTTCTTGTACAATTCGATTAAGCCAGGTGCTGTCTAGTGGGATGCGTACGCCATCATGGTTGGTGACATGCAGTATTGGTTTTTGTACTTTTTGGGCTGTGAGCTTGGCTTGGCGCGCTTTGCGGCGTTCTTCACGGTATAAGACATACGAGCGAGCTACTTGGTGTGAACCATGGCGCATGAGCACCAGCTCTACTTGGTCTTGGATGTCTTCAATGTGTAATGTGTGGCCTGTGGGAAAGCGGCGATTAAAATTATCGGTGATCTGATTGCTGAGTTGCTCCACGGTGTCATGAACACGAGAAGATGCAGCTGCACTGCCGCCTTCAATAGCTAAGAACGCTTTGGTCATAGCAACCTTAATTTTATCGCTGTCATAGGCAACTAACATGCCGTTGCGTTTGATGATTTGCAGGGTACCAGGCTCAGTTGAGCTAAAAATAGGAGCCGTTTGTGGTTGCTTTGGGCTTGGTTTGAGTGAGTCAGGGCGATGGTTGGGGGGATTGTTTTGCATAGGGTGTTCTCCATTCATACGATTACGCGACGGTTGTGCCAAATGGCGTCACAATACACAATATATTGTGGTGGGTCGTTTTATAGTTACAAGATAATGTGTTTCTGTTAAGAGATCAAGACAATGATCTGGGAAAATACTGTGGATAAGTTGTGGATAAATACAGGCAAACAAGCATTGATGATTGGCTGTACTGATTGATTTTAATTAACTCACACGATGTGCTACCTATTTTTTGCTGCTAGCAGGTTGTCGAATTGTGATGAGAGTTGAGCAAGCGGTCGATTTGTTTAACAGTTACCGGATGAGCCCACATGTCATGTATGATCTTACCCTGCTTTAGAGGACTGTATTAGCTCAAACTTAATCTGACAGTTGCTATTTATCAGACATGATTATTG
>CAYGTQ010000054.1:0-11221 GCA_964352915.1 uncultured Legionellales bacterium | reverse complement strand
GCTAAGCTCTTTGTGGTATCGTCAGCAAAAGCCCTTCAATCCGAACATCCAAAGATAGTGGATGTATTATGCTTTATTAACGTGCTTTCATCCTCATATGAATACTGCATAACCCCAGAGAGGTTTGTAAGGTAAGTGCCCGGAGAAAATTTCAGGTTTTTTGCTTTGGGCTAACCTATAAAAATATTCTCTAGCTTAGTCGTTTGATACTTAAAGTATTTGATGCTTAACTGGTATTTATTATCTGGCTTATTATTGATAAGAAACGATTTCTATTTAAAACAAGTTATGGCAATTGTCAAACAATGAATCATTCATATCGTGACTTTTAACGACCATCAGCCCATGTTAATTCCACACATTTAATCTGTAGGAGATTATGATAGCCCACTCATTTCAAAAGATTTTAAACTAAAAAATAGTGCGCACCTTAAATAGGCCTGGATTTTTATCTGGCTAAATGATACAATGCAAAGCTCGGAGCCGTTTCTGGTAAATAGTCATGCTAAAGAAAGTGTTTATCTCCTTTTTGATTTTATCCGGCCAAACATTACTTGCCCAAAATCTTTATCAGTCCCAACTAGAATTCGCAGCAAAAATAGGTAACCGGCGTGATATCAGTCACTTGGGAATGGTTATCCCCTTACTGCAAAATGATCATTCGCTTGTTCATGCAAGCCTGATTGGCATGCTTGATAATAAGAAAGCACGAGAAGGTAACTTTGGTTTAGGTTACCGTCTCCGCCGTACTGATTCTATTTGGGGAATCTACACATTTTATGACATCAGGCATAGTCATCACCGTAACCATTTCCGTCAATGGACTATAGGCTTAGAGCATTTTCGTGACTGGGTGGAATTTAGATTCAACTATTACCTGCCTCGCCGAAATCAAGCACAGCTAAACCGCACTACGCAGTTAAACTTGAGTTATGATCCTGCTTCTAATAGGACTTATACCAATTCCAATGATCTGATGGTGTATGAAAGTGCCTTGCGTGGCTTTGATATTGAAGCAGGAACCTTGGTACCAAACTATGAATCATTTGCGGTTTATTTAGCCTACTATAAGTTTGGCCTAGGCAACAACCAGGTAAAAAAAATAGAAGGCGTACGTTTTCGTAACAGTTGGCAGATTAACAGCTGGTTGGGCTTTGAATCTGAGCTGTCCTACGATGCTGTTAGAAAAACCAATCTCTTTGTAGGTTTGCGCCTTAGAACAGCCTTATCAAGACAACCTCATGAGCCGCTAAGCCGACTCGATAAGAAAATGACAAGCTTGCCTGTGCGTGATATTGATGTGGTCTCCACTCAACACCAAGAGCAAACTGCTCTTGGTAACCACCAAAGCTATCTAGGGCCAGCTCCCATCATTATTCCCTCTAACGTTACAACCACAGGAGACACCTGGCTAGCTATTCCAGGAAGTCATTTGTTGCTCGAAGTTCGTGCAGCTCAACAACACACGCCATACCACATACAAACTGTAAGGATATTTTATGCTGAAAGGCACACATGCGAATATGCAGGCTATGTGACACACGGAGGACATAATGGAATACCTGATAACGTTATCAGCGAAAAAGACATGGCTACTAACCCAGATGCAGCTAAAACAGTTGCACTTCTTTACGCTGCTGCCAGACACAAAGACGACAGGGTAAGAAAACAGCAGCCACATAAACAGCACCGTCAATACCCGACTTTTGACCGTGAAACTGCCAGAGCTCTCAAGCAGCTTTATGCACATGAATTTGTGCCCAGATTCTCAGCGCTAAACAAACAAATTCTTGAAAGAGGAAAGGTTGACAATTAATAAAGCTTTTTCTCAATGTAAAAATGTAATCAAATAGGTATTTGATCGAATTAAATTATTCATAATTTTTTAATTTAGTCGTATAGACACCAAAAGATATAAATATTTAAGTCACACCTCTTCAAACTTAGGATCCAGAGCGTCCCGCACACGATCGGCAAATATATTGGCAGCTAATACCAGTGTAAACATCATTGCAAAAGATGCACCAATTCGCCACCAAATGACAGGTTCACGTGCTAATTCCATTCTAGCCGAATGAATCATATTGCCCCAACTGTAAGTTGTGGGAGATAAACCCACACCAACGTAGGATAATACAGCCTCGGCCAACACCAGCGCACTGAAATCAAGCACGATTGAAATCACAATAATATGGCGAAGATTAGGGATAATATGGCGAATAATGATGCTGAAAGACGATACACCCATAAGCCTCGCAGCTGTAATAAAGTCATAAGCTTTAATTTTCATGGTTTCAGCACGAATAAGACGGCAGAGGCTTGTCCAGCTTGTTAAACCTAAAATGACACAAAGCAAAATTAATCGTAAATCACTACGCTCTTCTAAACTAGAAAATGCTGTGAGATGGTTATCCACATAAATCTGTACTGCTAGAATAGCCGCTGAAATCAGCAAAATACTTGGTACAGCACTGATGGTGGTGTAGATGTATTGAATTGCATCATCCCAACGTTTACCAAGATACCCCGCTGCTGTGCCTAATAATACAGCAAATGGCAAAACAAAACTTAAAGTCAACATACCAATCAAGATCCCACTTCGAATACTCTTAACTGCTTGATAGAAAACATCATGACCTACTTTGTCTGTGCCAAAAATATGAAAATAACGTGACAGTCCGAAGCACATCACCACTGCCCAAATCAAAATAAACCAGTTTAACAACAGATATTTGGATCCTCTGCATGCTAACCATTGGTTTATGGTGGTTTGATTTTTAAATTTAACCAAGCCCATTAGCGTAGAACTTAGTAATAGCCAAAGCGCTGTAGACAACCATGTATAGTGTAGTACCAGCTCCCACATTTCATGCGATCCCTCCAAAGCACTAGGATAGTTTAATTTGGGATAAAATTGCATCACCTGTCCATCAGCATTGATCATTGTTTCTTTAACAAAAAGGTGTCTAGAAAATGGTGACGAATAAGTTTTCTCTAAAGATTCATCCAGCGGATGCAATAATCTATCAAGGACACTCTTAACATCGTTGTCAATCTGATGCTTTCCCGTGGTTTCATGTAAAGTAATGTCACGGTAATGTATAGAATCTAATACAGCAATAGACATATACAACATGAGAATTAAAGATGATAACTGACCCAGTGACGTAGATTTCAAATAACTTACTATAGTACAAAGTGTTTCATTGCGCTTAAAAAGCATGACACAAAACAAAGATACAAGCAGCCATACAAATGCATCAGACCACAAAATAACCCACTGTACGTTCATGCCACTCAATTTAAGCGTATCCTGGGATCCGCTATGACATAAGACAGATCAGTTAATACCAACCCTAATATGTAAAGCAATGAGCCTAGAAACACCATGGAGCGTACAACAGCAAAATCTTGGTTTTGAATCGCGTCAATGGTATAACTTCCTAACCCTGGAATGCCAAAAAAAGACTCTAAAATCAAGCTTCCCATAAAAAGAGACGGGATCACAACCACGATACCTGTTAAAATTGGGATCAAAGCATTTCTCAAAACATGTTTAAATAACACATACATTTCAGAGAATCCCTTGGCCCGTGCTAGAAGCACATATTCCTTGCTGGCTTCTTCCAGAAAGATAGCACGATACCAACGCCCTCCAGCGCCTACACCACTGACCACACCAATCAATACAGGCAAAATCACAAATTTTAGTGCATCAAAACCATCGTTATAGCCAGAAATAGGTACCCATTTAAAAAGTTTTGCAATTAAAAATTGTCCACCAATTACATAAAATAATGACGATATAGACATCAAAATAATGCAGCAAACAATCCCTATAAAATCAATGCGAGTAGCTTTGAAATAGGTAAGAAGCATAGCAACACTGATATTGACTGCCAATCCTACGAGCAAAATAGGAATGGCTAGAGCCAGGCTTGGCCACATTCGCGCCTCAATATCATGACTGATATCACGCCCAATGTCAGATGCCCCAAAATCGAAAGCAAATAGCTTAAGAGACTTATGCCAAAATAAAGTATCAGTTACCACAGATACACCACTTTTAGCCGTATTAACAAATAAAGGCTTATCATAACCATGCACCATTTTCCAACGATTGATTTGCTCCAATGTCACATGACGATTACCTAAATGACTTCTCGCCATATCATCAGGAGAGTTCACCACAAAAAATAAAAAGAAAGTGATGAGATTGACCCCCAGTAAAATGGGGACAGCATATAGCATACGCCTTAGAATATAATTTAACATAATATTTACTTATACCTGGGTTGCCTTTCCCTTCGCCAGTAACACCCCCATAAAACTAAGCATAGCCCCAGAAATACAGCGGTGATAGCAATAAAAGGCCATAAGCTTGGAATATTCCAAGTTTGTCTCAGATTTGATCGCAACTTTGCGTCAATACTGACGTATTTTAAGGTATTGTTAGCGATGGCGTTGGGCTTTACAGCACCATACCACGAATGCAGCAATGTGAATCTCTGCGGGTAATAACCAAAAATCCAAGGTGCATCATACCTGAGCAATGCGACCATCGCCTGAATAAGCTCATTTCGTTTGGCTGCATCATGCGTGTAATTCATTTTTTCAAACAAATCGTTAAACGCTTGACTGTTATAATTGGCAGAATTTTCACCCCCATGCTTCACTTTGCCATTAGGCCCATACAGCAAGAATAGAAAATTTTCAGGATCTGAATAATCTGCATTCCAACCAAAAGAAAAAAACTGTACATTTCCTGTTCTTATTTTTTCTTGAAATCGATTATATTGAGTGGCACGTAGATTCAACTGGAGTCCTAATTTGTCAAACTGTTTGATCATCCAATGTAGCCGTGCCTTTTCATTCGGATCACTACCACCAGTCACATCGTAATTGATCACCAATGATTGTCCTGTATCAGGATCCAGCCCCTCTTGATAGCCAGCTTTAGCCAATAAAACTTTGGCTTCTTCAATACTACGCCTCTCTATCTTGCCGTTCACCTGATGATAAACGTAAAAATTGTAAGGTGATTGATCATTTTCCCAAATGCTTGGGGGCACCGGACTGTGCGCAACCGTACCTCTGCCATTAAGAAAAATTGAAATATATTCCTCAAAATCCACTGCAATGGCAATCGCTTGACGCAATAGCCTAGCACGCTCACTATTACCCCCAACTAAGGGATCCTGCATATTGAAACCCATATAAAAAATTGAAGGCTCGGCACTCGCTTTCAAATGAATGCCCTGTGATTTCATATGTGACGTTAATTGAGCTTGCCCTCTTTCATCAATACGAATGGCCTCATCAAAACTATCCGATGAAATAGACGACATATCGTAATAGCCCTGTAAAAATTTACCCCAACGTGGTATGGCTTCTTTTTCCAGTGAATAAACGGCCTTATTTACAAAAGGTAATAACCGTCCTTTAAGCTTCAGC
Source organism: uncultured Legionellales bacterium (assembly GCA_964352915.1). Lineage (GTDB taxonomy): Bacteria > Pseudomonadota > Gammaproteobacteria > PIVX01 > PIVX01 > CAYGTQ01. The sequence goes on along the minus strand of CAYGTQ010000054.1, from coordinate 5,767 downwards.
AATTCCTCATCCCCTGGCATTCCTTCATCTGGGTAATACTCTCCGTGAAAATTAGGATTTTTTTCCAGTACTATCGAGTGATTGGGATCGTTTTGAGTCAATTGATAAGGACCTGAACCTATAGGGTAAAAATCAAAAGTCATATTGGCATCAAGCAGCTCTTCCTGAGCATAAAAAACATCACCTTCCCAAGGTACAGGTGCAAAGAAAGGCATGGCCAGCCAGTAAATAAATTGTGGATAATTGCCTTTGAGATCTATTTCAAATGTATGGCTATCAACGACACGCACCCCTCGAATAGATTTGTTAATAACATCACTGTAGACAGCGCGTGGCTGCCCATCAATCACTTCACTTGCTAATTGGTAAGAAAATTCAGAGAGCCCCACGATGTATTTACTCATAAGTCCCAATATAGGACAGTGAACTTCAGGATGAGCCATGCGCTTGATCTGATATACATAATCATCAGCTGTTACAAGACGGGTTGCCAACTGTCCAAAATCAACAGGCCGTGTGATCTGATGGGTTTCCAAATAGTCTATTGGTAATTGATGGTAGATATACTGACCACTGGCATCACGTGCAAAAGCAGGATGTGGCTGATAGCGCAATCCAGGTTTGATGGTAAGCCGATAACGACTATAAACCACTTGACTTAAGGGTGTGCCTGGAGGCAATGTTTGATATTTTTCATCCAGATAAATAAGCTCTGGCATCGCGCTGACAGACAAAGGTATCAAAGACCAAGGCCGCTTTAGATAATGGTATTGTAAAGGCGGCTCATAAATTTGTGAGATGAACCCATAAGCATCACTTGAATACGCTCGCGCTGGATCCAAGGTTTTGGGCTGCTCTGAAAAAGATGCATACAAAATCTGAGCTTCTTTGGGATCGTCGACATAAGGATTATTCCATTCTGTGCAACTGATGATACAACACATAAGTATCACGCTTATGCCCTGGCATGACCAACGTTGGTAAGGTTTCATAGATCTCCTTATCTATGCTAACTCAAGTACGTATGCAAAAACTCCTCTTCTGTCATAATTTGCACACTTAACTTCTCAGCTTTAGCTAATTTAGAGCCAGGCGATTCCCCTATTAAAAGCATACGAGTTTTTTTAGAAACTTGCGAAGTAATTTTAGCACCCATCGCCGTCAATTTAGCCTTCATATCATCGCGACTGGCTGTCTTGAGTGTGCCTGTGATGCAGATGCTGATACCAGATAGGGGGTAGTGCTTTGAATGTTCTTCTATTTCAGGCCAATGGACACCACAATCGATTAATCTTTTAACAATTTCTTGGGATGCAGCATCTTTAAAGTAAGCTTGAAGTTGAGCTGCGACCACAGGCCCCACATCATCAATAGCAAGCAACGTTTCTTTGTCGGCCATCATCAATGCAGGTAATGTTTTAAAATGATGAGCCAATCTTTGAGCGGTCACTTCTCCTACATCCATAATACCTAAGGCAAATAAAAATCGTGCCAACGTGGTTTGCTTGCTGTGTTCAATGCGCTCCAATAATTTATCCACTGACTTTTTAGCAAAACGTTCCAGTCCTAAAAGCTGCTCCTGCTTTAAAGTGTATAAATCAGCCACTGAGCGAAGTAAGCCTGCTTCCAACAATTGCGCTACAATTTTGCCGCCTAAGCCATCGATGTTCATAGCTTTGCGGGATACAAAATGTGCAATTCTTTCTCGCAGTTGGGCTGGGCATTGGTTGCCCCCTGTACATTTGGCAGCGGTCAATGCTTCAGTTTTGACAACAGCCGCGCCACATTCTGGACAGTGGCTCGGTAAAATAATTTTTTGCACACCTTTAGGGCGAGCACTCATTTGCACTGAGACCACTTCAGGGATCACATCACCTGCACGACGTATCACCACAGTGTCGCCAATACGCACGTCTTTACGCTCAATCTCTTCAATGTTATGCAATGTAGCATTGGATACAGTCACGCCTGCCACATCTACAGGCTTCAGGCGCGCGACAGGTGTTAAAACACCTGTACGCCCTATTTGAAATTCAATTGCTTCAATTTGAGTCACCACCTCTTGGGCGGGGTATTTATGTGCAATAGCAAAGCGCGGCGCACGTGCTACGTAGCCTAATTGCTGTTGGATAGCATGTTCATTCACTTTGTAGACCACACCATCAATTTCGTAGGGCAAGATCGCACGCTTGGCTCCCATCTCTTCATAATAACGGCACAGGTCAGATACTTCTTCAGCGCACCGCCACTCAGGGTTCACGGGCACCCCCCAAGCCAGTAATTGATTCAAAATGGCTTGATGTGACATAAGTTGTGTATAGCCTTCCAGGTGACCTATACCATAGAAATAAATGCTTAAGGGGCGAGATGCTGTCACACTTGGATCCAACTGACGTAAGCTACCCGCTGCAGCATTGCGTGGGTTAGCAAATAGTTTGCCTCCATCAGCTAAGGCTTGCGCATTTAAAGCTGCAAAACCTTTTTTTGGCATAAAAATCTCGCCACGCAGCTCTATCTTAGCCGGCACGGGACTACCTTTAAGCTTAAGAGGAACCGATTGGATGGTGCGAACATTGTGGGTAATGTCTTCACCAACAACACCATCACCTCGAGTCGCCGCTTGCTTCAACACACCTTGGACATAAAGTATGCTCACGGCCAAACCATCTAACTTGGGTTCACAGACGTAGCTCAGCTCAGATGTGACCTCCACATGAGCTTTGATACGTTGAGCAAAACGTACCACATCATCTTCATTAAAAGCATTATGTAAAGAATACATTCTTTCAAGATGGGTCACCTGACTGAAAGCATTAAGAGGGGCGGCACCTACTCTCTGGGTAGGTGAGTCATCTGTTAACAGGGAAGGCTCTTCCTCTTCCAACTGACGCAGTTCATGAAAGAGTTGATCGTATGTGTGATCTGAAATCAAAGGAGCATCAAGTACATAATATTGGTAATTATGCCGGTTCAGTTCATCTCTCAAATACTGAGCACGCGCAGAGCGCTCTTTAGCGGTAGACATGATCAGTTGGCTTGCAAATGAACAGCATTGTGGAATTTCAACAAAGAAGCATCAATCAAATCGTGATAACCCTGCAAAATCTCATCATTCATCAGATTTTTTTGGTGATCATAGACTTCTGCATACAGCTCATCTGCCAGCAGCTGAGCTGTATCAAACATTTCAGTAAAAATGGCTTTGTCCTGCGGCTGTTCATTAAATGGCATCATCAAGCACAATCCCAAACAAGAAACTGTGCCCATATGGTCAATATCAAATGTACCGGGTTCAGTGGCAGAGGCCACACTAAAAATAGGCTTCGAGATATCATCAGCGCTGTAGCGATGAAAAATGTTCATATCACCAAACTGTAAGTCTTGATTTGATAGTACTTGCTGCAACTCATAGCCATGAAAGTGACTGCCTTGCTGTGCTAAAACATACAAAACCAACACCTCAGGAGGCAGTTTTTTGGATACTTTAACCTGCGCTTGTACTTCAGGATCCAAAAGATTGCGGGTATTGCCCAAAGGCTTGACATCCAGTTCGTTATCCAGCTCATGATCAGTTTCAGTCAACGCCATCACTTCAGGAAAAGAAGGATTTTCATCAGAGCCACGGGGCTTGATGGCAGCATTTTGACGAACGCGTTGGCGGTAAGCCACCCATTTCACACCTAAAAAAAGAATAATTGAAGTCGCAGCTATAATCCAAAGCCACAAACTAAATAATATTGCCATCTTGCTCTCCCTTAGCTTGCCATTTTCTCCATTGCTTGCGCTATATCGACAGCGACCATGCGTGAAACACCTGGCTCGCTCATGGTAACACCTGCCAATTGTTCCGCCATACTCATGGTGATTTTATTGTGTGTAATAAAAATAAATTGGACATCTTTTGACATCTCTTTGATCACTTCACAAAACCTGTGAACATTGGCATCATCTAATGGGGCATCGACCTCATCAAGCATACAAAAAGGCGCTGGACTTATTTGGAACATAGACAACACCATAGCCACAGCAGTCAGTGCTTTCTCACCACCGGACAAAGCCTGAATATTAGCTACCCGCTTGCCAGGAGGTTTGGCCATAATTGCGATACCTGTTTCTAACAAATCATCGCTGGTCAATGTCAGTTGTGCTTGCCCGCCACCGAAGAGCTTTGGAAAAAATCGTGAAAAATTCTGGTTCACTTGCTCATAAGTGCTACGGAACAATGAGCGTGTCTCACTGTCAATTTTCTTCATAGCATTTTGTAAAGTCGCCAAGGCTTCTGACAAATCATCGTGCTGTGCCTGCAAATAGTCGCGTCGCTCTGACTCTGCCTGATACTCATCAATAGCTGCAAGATTAATAGGTCCAAGCAAGCTAATCCGCCGAGCAAGCTTCGCCATATGCTCTTCCAGTTCATCCACGCTAACGTCATCAGCCAAACCTTCAATCACCGAGGCCATGGACAATTCAAACTCTGCCAATTGTTCTTCAAAAGTACTACAGCGTACAAGAGCGCTTTGCTGCTCCAACTGAACTTGCTGCAATTTAGCTTGTATAATTTGACTCTGCTGCTCTGCAGAAGAACGCATAGTTTCTAAATCGGATAATTTGGTCTCAAGCTCTGTCAGTGTGCGGCGAGCACTGCTCAATTCTTCTTCAGACGACAAACGCAGTTGTAATTTTTCCTGCAGTTGCGCTTGAATATCTTCTGGTCGCTCACAATCGGATAATTGTTGGGCTAATGTTGCTTGGCGCTGAGTTAACTGCTCAGCATAGGTTTGCATGCGCTGCAAGCTTTGTTCGAAGCTTGCAATGCTGGTATCAAGTTTATGCTGGGACAGTTGTAAAGCTTGCAGTTTTTCTGTTTGAGTGGCTGTATCAGCCTGGCACTGCGCGTAGTGGTTAGCTGCTTTATCTTTTTTCTGTTGCAAAGCGTCACGTTGCTGAGCAAGCTCGCTCACAGCATTGCTGGCTGTGCGCCATATTTGCTCAGCTTGGCTTAAGTCGTTGTCTAGGGTGGCCAAGCGCTGCTGGCATTGAGCGTGTCGTGACTCAAGCTGACGCTGTTCCTGCTGATAGCGAGTCAAATCACCCTGCATTTGTTTTAAGGCCAATTCAAGTTCTTGCCTGTCCAGCCGTGCCTGATTAAGCAATTGATGATGAGCTTCCAAAGCTTGGCCTTGTGTCGCAATCGACTGTTCAAAATCCGCTATATCTTTTTCAAGTGAGAGCAATTGACGCTCTTGAGTTTGTATCTGAGATTTGCTAGCTTCAATTTCTTCTAACTGTTCAATGCTGCCACTCTTATTGGCCGGCGACACCAACATCTTGATCCAATCATGGCTCAACCATACACCATCACGTGTGATCACACTGGCATGGGGTGGTAAGTTGAGCAGTTTAAGTTGAGCTTCTTGCTGGGTATCAGCCACATACACTTGCGCCAACCAATCAACCACAGGTCCTATGGGAGAACCTATTTTCGACAACAGCAGATCATCCTGGTAATCCTTAACAGGCAACACATCATTTTTGACCAAAGACAAATAGCCTTGTGGCGGAAGAGCTGTCATGTGAGCCAAAGTGTCCATGGTTAAAGCCAGTAAATCACGACCTAAAACCACTTCTACCGCATGTGCCCAACCTGGAGCAACGTTAAGCATGGCACCCAAGCGCGGTTGTTGAGCTAAATCTTGTTGCTGCAACCAATTTTCCAATTCAGCAGGATCGGAACTCGCTAAAATTGCCCATTGAGCAGCTTCTTTTT
>CAYGTQ010000053.1:0-11240 GCA_964352915.1 uncultured Legionellales bacterium | reverse complement strand
AACAGCGCCACACTCACCATCACGCCGCCGGCCAACAGCGACGCTGATTTTAACTTAAGTGTGAGCGCCACCAGCACCGAGGCGTCGACGGGCGACGTCAGCACGGTGAGCGAATCACTGGCGGTGACGGTGGACGCGGTTTTAATGGATTTATTTGATAACTCAAATAACACCATTAATTTTCAAAATATACAGCCCAATATTTACGATCCAAATTCAATGTATGATGCATTAGATGGGAATGATCAAGTGACTTTCTCCAGTAATCCTATGTCAGAATTTGACGCCACTAATGCGTTTAATGCAGGCGCAGGCAATGATAAAATTACGGGCAACCAGCAAAATAACACAATATATGGTGATGCAGGTAATGATTTATTATATGGTGAAAGTGGTGATGATGCCTTGTATGGTGGTGTAGGAGATGATTGCTTATATGGTAGTTCTGGTGCTGATCATTTAACTGGTGGTATTGGGAATGATTTATTATTTGGTGGCGATGGCAATGATGTTTTTCATTACGCTGGTTTAGATACCGGATTTGATACAGTCAAAGGTGATAGCGGCACTGATGCAATTTTAGGCAGCAGCCAAGATGACGCGATTGGTTTGACTTTATTTAACTCTATTGAATATATCGATGGCGGCGCTGGTTATGATGTTATTATGGGTAGCTCAAGCAATAATTCTTTTGATTTTCGTAACACCACACTGCTGAATATTGAGCGTATTGATGGTGGTGATGGAGAAGATACGATACGTGGTAATTCGTCTGATAACACCATAGATGGTGGTTCTGGTAATGACAGGCTGTATGGTGAGAGTGGTCATGATCATCTTACAGGTGGTGCTGGTGATGATAAGCTGTATGGAGGCAGTGGTGATGATGTTTTTCATTACGCTGGTTTAGATAGCGGATTTGATACAGTCAAAGGTGATAGCGGTACTGATACAATTTTAGGTAGTAGCCAAGATGATGTGATCGGTCTAAAATATTTCAATTCTTCGAGCTCCATAGAGCAAATAGATGGTGGCGCTGGTTATGATGTTATTATGGGTAGCTCAAGCAATGATTCTTTTGATTTTCGTAACACCACGCTACTGAACATTGAACGTATTGATGGCGGTGGTGGCAAAGATACGATACGTGGTAATTCGTCTGATAACACCATAGATGGTGGTTCTGGTAATGACAGGCTGTATGGTGAGAGTGGTCATGATCATCTTACAGGTGGTGCTGGTAATGACAGACTGTATGGTGGTAGCGGTGATGATTATCTAATAGGTGGCGGTGGCAATGATCGGTTGTATGGCTCCTCAGGGAATGATATTGCAATATTTGCTCTCAATGAAGGCAATAACAACACTTTTGATGGTGGTTCAGGTAGTAACTGGATTGATGTGGTTGCGTTGGAAGGGATCTCGGGATTACCTAACCAAGGCGGATCAGATTGGACACTATCGGTAGAAGGTAATGCGGGTTACAGCATCAATAACAATGTTCTAGAGTTTGATTCTAATGATCAAGACGGTACCATTACGCTGAGTGATGGTTCGGTACTCCATTTTGACAATGTTGAAAGAATTGAGTGGACTTGAAGCCACTCAATCCAAAAGATACATCAAAAATGTATCTTTTATTGATAAGCTGAATAAAGCAGTATGGCCGTGAGAAAAAAAGAAACAGCTGTTACGCCATCTAAATACATCATCGCGATACCTCATCCATTTGTTTGCATTTTATAATGTTCATTCAAAGGCAGAAAATTTCTTATTTGCTGCTTTAATGTGCTTAATTCTTAGCAGTGTATCTTCTAGTTCGATACTTAACTGATCTTTTTTCAGACTATCTTTCACAGAATCGAATTCTTTGATTTCAGAAATTTGCACCTTGATAACATCGGCTTGTTGCTCCAGATCCATCAGACGTTGTTGGATTTTCTTTTTTAGTCGTATATTCATTTACATACCTCCATGTAAAGTTACTCATATTAAGGTAATCTATAATACATCAGATTGAGGAAGAATTTTGCTGATAACTGTGTAGTCTATGTCTGCACTTGCTGTAATCCATTGCTGACACGATGTAAGCGAAAAGCTCTTGGTTAGCTGAAGTCAATCTGAGTGACTGTCTGAGTATCAAAGGGTATTTGTAAAAAATGCCGCGCTATGCGAGTAAAACGCTGGGGTAGATCGGTTACAATGAATTCTGTTGTAGGTGAAACATTTTTAGTTAACAACCCCATGCTTTTTAGTGTGTGTAAGACTGTTTTCGCAGTCACACTTGCTGAGTCTACAATAGATAATTCTTTACCAACTACAGATCTAATTGCTGGTAGTAACAGTGGAAAATGTGTACAGCCAAGCAGTAAACAACAAATTTTGTAATCTGTATTGGATAAAAAAGGCGCCAGATATTGATGCGCTGCTACTTTTGCTGCATCAGTTTCAGACCAGCCTTCTTCTGCTAGAGCAACAAAAACACCACAGCTTTGCGTCAAAATTGGTATACCAGGTTTAAGTTGAGCTAGTAATTTTTGATAGCCGCCGGCAGATACAGTTGATTCGGTGGCTAAGACCAAAATCGAACCTTCTGAGGGTATTGCCGCAGCGGCCCTAGCTCCTGGTTCCAGCACTCCTATGATAGGTACAGGGGAGCTGCGCATAACCTCAGATAAAGCAATGGCTGAGGCAGTATTGCATGCAATAACGACGAGCTTAACTTTTCGGCTGACCAGATAGCTAATAGCTCGTCTCGTATAATTAATGATCGTATCAAAGCTTTTAGTACCATAAGGCAGTCGTGCTGTATCGCCTAAATAAATGAAGGATTCATGGGGTAGTGTGATCTTTAATTGTTTTAAGACGGTTAAACCGCCAACACCTGAATCAAACACACCTATAGGTTGATTGGTTTTTTGTTGCATGGTTGACTTGACGTAAAAACACTTAATTTCAGTTTATTCTTCGCCACCAACATTGTCAATAAATGGACAGAGGATCTGCAGAGCTTTATAATCATTAATTGATAATGTTTTTGGAATAAAGAAGATGTTTGCTGCAAATACTCAGCATATAGGAGCTGCTTTGGTTCTTAATGGCATGCTTGATCTGCTATTTTTAAAGAAGCAACTAACTCAACATTCTAATGTTTATTGTACAGATGGTGCTTATAATCAACTGCGAAGCGTCCCTGAAATCAAGGTTAAACATGTTTTGGGTGATTTTGACTCTCTTGAATCTTGCCATCTAGATCATAAATGTATACATACGCCTGATCAAGAATTTACTGATTTTGAGAAAGCACTGAGATTTCTCCAGAAAGATTTCAAAAAAATTACTGTCTATGGTGCAAATGGTAGAGCTCTTGATCATAATCTTGGAAATTTATCAGTTGCATTAAAGTATTTTAAAGAAACGGATATAATATTCTCAGATGAATATCATCGTTACTGGTTTGCGAGTTCACCCACTGTGTTAGACAATGTAAAAGGGAAAGTTATCTCAATTGTACCTATGCCATTGGCAACTGATGTGGTTTTTTCAGGTCTATTGTATGATTTGCAACATGAAGAGTTGCAATTTGGCTCAAGAGTAGGAACGCGCAATCAAGCTATCAATGATTATGTTTCGATCACTTGGTCAGAAGGAAATATGTTAATTTTTGTTGAGAGATAATTTCAATTAAGCAAATATATTTTCTTGAAGACGATATAACTTCAACCAATTTAAAAAGCCTAGTATAGCCATAATTAGATAAATACTAAACAAGCAGGTATGGAAATATAAATCTTTGCTAAGCATTAAGGCGATATAAATACTGTCTGCAACAAACCATAGGTACCAACAGGTTATAATCTTGCGACAGGTTAACCATTGAGCGAGCAAGCTTATGCTAACTGCGGCGATGTCCCACATAATGAGGCCGTCAAGATGTTTGATATTGCATACATAGATCGTACTAGCGAGGAGCAGACAGGTGCCCATGATAACGAGTAAGCTTTGGCGATCCAGTGCTTTGATATGATGTCTTGAAGAAGATTGTTTTAACCAGTAGAACCACCCATAAGTACTTAACGAAAGGTAAGAAATTTCCAGAGTCATGGTTGCAAACATCCCTGCATAAAAATAGAGACAAGTATTGAATAGCGTTGCAATCATGGCTAAAGGCCACATGCGGATATCAGCTTTTACAAAACAATAGGTAGACATCAATGAAAAAAGTGTACTGATTAAATCTAAATACCACATTATCAATATGAATTAGTGATTAATTTAAAAACATGGATTTCATCTAAAAAAAAACAGAAATTTTGCTTCATTATCTTCTCCCTTCGCAGGTATAATCCCGAGCAGGTTCAATGGGTATTATCTCAGCCCGCTTCGGGCACCCCAGTCAATCATAATTTTACAAGTAGTCAATAAGAAATGCAAGTAAAGTATTTTTTGCAAAAAAATAACTTAATGGATTCGTTTAATTTAAGGAATGTTAAAGAATTTAGTGTATGCAATGTATTACAGGTAGGTAGGTAAGAAGAAATATTGAAATATTTTAAATCTTAAATGACAAACACCACTCAGAATTTTCTGAGTGGTGTTTGGGTTTTGCTATACTTATGCCACTTCTGGAACATAACCATTAACTTCTTCACAGCCAGAACCTTGACATGTGACTTGACCGGCATCGCCGATAGTAACGATGACATCTGGCGCTGTAACTATAGCATAATTAACTTTAAGTGCTTCTGGTGCAACTGCTTCCATTGTGTTGCAAATACATGAAAATAAAGACCAAAAACTAAAGCCACTACTTTTAGGAGGTGGTGCAAAAGCGCTTTGGTGGCGAGTATAGGCTTTTTCTGTAAAACCAGATACTACAAATGGTGTTCTTGATGATGGCATAATATCAGGCCTTACTTTTTCACCATTTTCCATTGTATAAGTAGGGCTTGATGCATTATGAGCTAATGCGCCTATAAGGTTAAAAAGATCTCCTGTTTGCTTTTGCGCTTTTGCAAAATCACCTTTTTGAGAAACAGTCACTTTTAGACTCCCAGTATTATGACCAGCGATTATCGTGATTTGCGACATGGCTACATTGGATAGAGCCAATAAAATAATAGTAGCGACCCTTTTTATTAAATACTGCATTGTCTGTTCTCCTCATGTTCTATGCAATAAATTTCATATGTGACTTAGTCTAGGTGATTCAAAAATTTTTATTTTCTGATTGATTTGGTTGGTGTCTATTTTGTTTCATTCATGGAGGATTTAATGCCTGTTGTGAGATTTTTAAGAAAACAAGAACGTCAATTGGCTATAAGTGAGGGAAATTTGAATTTATTTTAGTTAGATATGTTTAACACGGTTCATAAAGATTTTTTTAGGCTGTAGCGTAGTGAATAGAAATAAGCCTGATCTGTTTAACTCCGTAGTTGTCTCATAAGTAGGTTCGCGTAATCTCTGATAGGTTATGTAAGCAATATCTCTATATTATAATGCATATTATATTACATTGGAGAAAAGATTAGTTTTAGTATTGTGCTTGCTTTATACGTTTATAGCAAGCAAATGGCATGCCACGCAGCTATTCCCGCTGGATTTATATATAACTGCATGATTTTATTTAAAATATCTAAAAAAACTTTGCGAAAAAAACATTTGATTCGTGGAACCAAGGTTTTTATAGAGCGAAATGCACAGCAGCAAAAAAATTTTAAATCTATTTTTAGGCCACTATAGTAGTATATAATTGCACCTACCGATTATTTTTCGCAATGTTCCACGAGCTTTTTTATTTATATTCGGTAAGCTATAAGCATTTTCAGCGGGAATAGCTGTTTTCCAATATGAAATGAGTTTGAAGCTTAGGCTTGATTCCAGCATGAATTGGTCTGAACTCTTAGGAATCCTCACATAAATGTAGAATAAATATAATAAAAGCAGTGAGTTAATGGGACAGCTGTGGGGTGTATCAGGCCCAAAGGCCAAGCTGGTTGGGGTAAAAAAACGCTCAGTGCTATTTTAATGCAGGAATTTTAATGGGGCAGCCTTGGAGGAGGATCAGGCTCTTAAGGACATGGCCACTCTCCTTCTGATAGTTGATTTTATCGAAACAAAAATTACACGATTTGCTCTTTTATTGCATATTTTACGCAGATTATCATCCTTTTAAAGTTGCACATCGTGTTATATTGGCGTCACACTCAACCTACATATAAACTTACACCACATAAGTAAAATCTCATAAGGATGAGCCATGAAAACACCTAAAATTTCCCAAAACAAACAAAGTATCACGCACCTTAGTACCGATGCGTTGATTGTGGCAACTCCAGCAGAAAAGCTCTCCCCTACAGCACAAATTATTAACCAGTCAAGCAATGGCTGGTTAAGACGTGCCTTAATACAGGATGATTTTATCAAGCAAGGCTATGTCTGGCTTTATCAGGTACCAGGCATTAAAGCAAAGCGCCTACTTCTGGTAAAATGCCCAACAGGTACCTTGAGCATCGCTCAATATATCAAATTGGTGATGACAGCCTGGAAAGCCTTTTTCCAAAGCGAAAGCAAAACCGTCAATTCAGCTCTGCACCACGTTAAAGTCAAAGGAGCTGATGATATATGGTGTGTAAGCCAAAGCATCATGGCTGCATTTTTACAAGGCTACGCTCCACAAGGTGGTCACAAAGATCGGTTGAGCACACTTCAACAAATCAAACTGCAAGCTTGGGATGACTCATCAAGCCAAACACTTTTACAAGGCATACGCCAAGGCAGCGCCATTGCAACAGGGCAGAGGCTCACTCGGCATTTGGCTGACTCGCCTGCCAACTTATGTACGCCGCAAGATCTTGCGAACACCGCCCGTCAGCTGGCGCGCAGTCACTCAAGCTTAAGTACACAAATTCTCAACCACCACCAAATGAAAAAACTTGGCATGGGCGCTCTGCTCGCCGTAGGCCAAGGCAGTGCCAATCCACCTAAACTTATTGTTGTGCATTACAAAGGTGGCAAAAAGCGTACACCTCCTGTGGTGTTGGTTGGCAAAGGCATTACTTTTGATACCGGCGGTATTTGTATTAAACCACGCACCATGATGGATATGAAATACGATATGTCAGGTGGTGCCACTGTCATGGGTATGATGCAAGTCTGCGCTGGTTTGAACCTGCCCTTTGATGTCATTGGCGTGATTGCAGCAGCTGAGAATATGCCAAGCGGACATGCTTTTCGTCCAAGTGATGTGATCACGAGCTACTCAGGCCAAACCATTGAAGTGGTGGATACCGATGCCGAAGGCCGTTTGGTCTTGGCCGATGCCCTCACCTATTGCAAGCGCTTCAAACCAGAGCTCGTCATTGATCTGGCCACTCTGACAGGCTCTATGGTGCTTGCACTAGGTGAGCACGCTGCAGGCGTGATGTCTTCTGACGATAATTTAAGTCGTGCGCTTGTAACTGCTGGTGAGAAAGCGCATGATCGATTATGGCCATTGCCACTGTGGCCTGAATATGGTGAAGTTTTAGACAGTAACTGCGCCGATATGATGAATGTATCACCCAATCGAAGTGCTGGCGCTATCGTAGCCGGTTGTTTTCTACAAAAATTTGCTGATAGCTATCCTTGGGCGCACATTGATATCGCTGGGGTTGCCAACACTGAGCGGGGTGGCTTACTATCCACCGGCAGGCCCGTATCGATGTTGAGTCAATTTCTACTGGATCGGGTGTAAATTTAAACCAATCTATAAAATTTTGCTTATGACAAAAACTCAGGTTGATTTCTATATTTCACCTAAAAGCACAAGCCAGGAGCAACTGCTTTTGGCCTGCCGCTTGCTGGAAAAAGCTTATGGAAAAAAGCATCAGATCTTCGTGTACCTCAACCACCAAGCCACAATGGCTACCCTGGATGAAATGTTGTGGACATACCGTGATGACAGCTTTCTACCCCACAGCGCTGAAGGTGAATTCAACGAACTGACTCCCATTGTATTGAGCACAAATCCACCAAAAGACGACACTACCCCAGAACTTCTGCTCAATCTAACCCCCACGGTGCCAGAATTCTACTCAAATTTTAAGCGAGTGCTGGAAATTATCTATCAGGACGACACAGCCAAAGCTCAGGGCCGTGAACGTTTCCAACACTACCGCCAAAATCAATGCGATCTTCATTCACATCAATTATAATCGTGTTTTTGTCATTAAAGGTCAGCTAAACTATGTCGCCTTCATCTTTTGAGCCTCAAGCCATTGAGCATAAATGGTATCAAGCATGGGAAGAATCCAATGCTTTTGCGCCCCAAGGCCAAGGAGAGCCTTATTGCATCATGATCCCACCCCCTAATGTCACTGGCACTTTACACATGGGCCACGGGTTCCAACATACCTTAATGGATGCACTGATCCGTTATCATCGCATGCAAGGGCGAAAAACTCTGTGGCAAACAGGCACCGATCATGCTGGAATTGCAACACAAATGGTGGTGGAGCGCCAGCTGAAAAAAACCAACACCTCACGCCATCAGCTGGGCCGTGAAGCTTTTATTGACAAAGTTTGGCAATGGAAAAAAACTTCGGGTAATCATATCAGCCAACAGATGAGACGACTGGGCGCTTCTGTGGATTGGTCCACTGAGTGTTTTACCATGGATGAAGCACGCTCAAAAGCGGTAAAAAAAGCATTTATTCGCTTGTACAACGATGGCTTAATATACCGTGGGCAGCGCCTGGTCAATTGGGATCCGAAGTTAGGTACAGCCATTTCTGATCTTGAAGTCATCTCCGAAAATGAGCAAGGCCACCTCTGGCGCATACGCTACCCTATTGAAAACAGTGGTGAACACCTGCTGGTAGCTACCACACGTCCCGAAACACTGTTTGGTGATGTGGCTGTTGCTGTCAACCCTAAAGATGAGCGCTTTAAGCACCTCATAGGCCGAAATGCTCTTATTCCACTTTGCAACCGACCGATTCCCATCATTGCTGATGAACATGCCGATCCCGAATTTGGCACCGGTTGTGTTAAAATCACACCTGCGCACGATTTCAATGACCATGCCGTAGGTAAACGCCATAATTTGCCGTGCATCAATATCTTGACCCCCACCGCACACTTAAATGACCATGGTTCAGTACCCAATAACTATCAGGGGCTTTACTTTCTAGACGCTAGAAAAAAAGTAGTTTCTGATCTCAAAGAACTTCAACTGCTAGAATCTGTTGAACCACACACCGCTCCTGTACCCAGAGGCGATCGTTCTGGTGAAGTGATTCAACCTTATCTCACCTACCAATGGTTTGTTAAAGCAAAACCTTTGGCTCTACGCGCCATAGAAGCTGTTAAAAAAGGACAATTAAATTTCATTCCTGATAATTGGAGCAAAACCTATTTTCAATGGCTTGAAAATATTGAAGATTGGTGCATCAGTCGCCAGCTGTGGTGGGGGCACCGCATTCCAGCCTGGCATGATGCTGATGGCAAAATTTATGTAGGTGAAAGTAAAGAAGCTGTGAAAAAAGCACATAAACTTTCCGATGACATCTTACTCAGCCAAGATGAAGATGTTCTTGACACCTGGTTTTCCTCAGCTCTTTGGCCCATGAGCACGCTTGGCTGGCCTGAACAAAGCACACACCTTAAAGATTTTTACCCCACTCAAGTGTTGATGACAGGTTTTGATATCATTTTCTTCTGGGTTGCTCGCATGGTGATGTTTGGCATTAAGTTCACAGATCAGATCCCTTTTAAAGAAGTTTACATCACAGGGCTCATTCGTGATGCTCAAGGACAGAAAATGTCAAAATCCAAAGGCAACACCCTCGATCCCATTGATTTAATCGATGGCATATCACTGGAAGATTTAATTCAAAAGCGCACCAGCGGCTTAATGCAGACACATTTACACGATCAAATCATTAAACAAACCACAGCGCAATTTCCTCAAGGGATCACAGGTGCCGGCACCGATGCCCTGCGCTTCACTTTCTGTGCTCTGGCATCTACTGGGCGTGACATCCGTTTTGATACTCAACGCTTAAAAGGCTATCATCACTTTTGTAACAAGCTCTGGCATGCCTCACGCTTTGTCATGCAGCAATGCCCTACACTTCCTGTTAGCGTAAAGCCAGAAGATTGTTCTGTGTTCGATCGCTGGATTCAATCCAAGCTTGAAGCTTTAATTAAAGATTCTCATCAACATTACAAAGATTATCGTTTTGACCGCTTAGCTCAAAGCCTGCATCAATTTGTCTGGGATGAGTTTTGTGCGTGGTATTTAGAATGTGCCAAAACTGTGCTTAACAGCACCGATACCTCCTCTCAACAAAAAAGTGCTACCCAGCACACTTTGCTGACTACTCTGGATACCTTGCTGCGCCTGCTTCACCCCATGATACCTTTTATCACCGAAGAGATCTGGTCATCACTCAAACTGTCCATGAATCACCAAGAGCAGTTTCTCATGCTGGCAAGCTACCCTCAAGTCCAAAACCAGCATGCAGACGCAGCTGCTGAAAGCAGCATGGATTGGCTTAAAGATATTTTAGCGGCTCTTCGCAACATGCGCAGCCAGCACCAGTTACAACCCAATCAAAAAATTGCACTGAAAGTTTTTGTAAAAAATACCGAGAGTCATCAAAATTTCAAAGAATTCAACCAAGCCATCTGTGCGCTGGCTAAACTTTCACAGTTAACACTTCTAACAGATCCTTTGGACAATCCTCGCAATACTTTATCTCATCAGTTAGGCGACATAAAGCTTTACATACCTCTTGAGAATCTGGTAGATAAAGATGTTGAAATTGACAGAATTGAAAAGAAGATAAAAAAACTTGCTCAAACACGCGAAAAAATTGAATATAAATTATTTAGAACCAAATTTTCAGAAAAAGCGCCTAAAGAATCTGTCGAAAGTGAAAAAACTAGCTTAAATCGCTTAACGCAAGATATGACAGCACTCACAGAACAATTAAAAGAATTTAAAGACTTATAATTTTTTTTATTTTCCAGTATTTTTTCCAGTAACACTGTGTCAGAATGCATTTTTATACCTGTAGCGTTCGATTTTAAGGTATTTTTTATGCGAGTCCAAATTTACCAGTCATAAAACGTGCGGCATCATCACTATATGAATCAATGTTTCTAAAAAAGTCGATGCTTGCAGCTCTAAAAATATTATTTGTGTGATTCATAGAGATCCTTTCAATTTTCTCAAGGCGATTTCATCTCGGTAA
>CAYGTQ010000052.1:0-11492 GCA_964352915.1 uncultured Legionellales bacterium | reverse complement strand
ATATATTACTCTTAAGTTTTTTGTGTATCTTATCTTTAACATTTATCATATGGCCGGTATGTCGCTACCAACATAAAAAAAACGTCATCACAAATGATGTCACATTGAAATACTTTTGTTTTTTTGATTTGAATCAAAGAGGGTCGATTAAGGCTGGTGCTTTTTCTATAATAACAGTTGTTTTTTTAAGTGCAATTTTCTACTATTTTTTTGGTTCATTTAATAAAGTCAAAGAGTGGGAGAATATAAATACACAGATTGGCAAAATGAAAACTTCAATTAAAAAGGAAGGGAACTTACATTTACTCATTAATCAACTTAAGGATAGAGTTTCTCAGGATTCTGACAATGCCCTGGGTTGGTATCTGCTTGGTCGAATGTATTTTCTTGAGAATTCTTTTGCAGATTCAGTCGCTTCTTTTGAGAAGGCGTACAGTTTAGATGATAAAAATGATCAGATTAAAATACAGTACGCCCAAGCATTGTTTTTTTTAGATAGAGTGTCTCACCAGGCATTACTGTTTTCTTTGCTTGAGCAAGTACTTCATAACGACCCAATGAATATGCTGGCCTCTAATTTATTGGCTATGAACTATTACCAGCAAAAAGACTATAAGAAAGCCATTAAATATTGGCGACGCATTTTAGCTAATCCTAATGTGGCTTTAGATGAGGCGCAAACCATTCAGACGGCTATGGATAAAGCTAGGCAACATTTATAACAATAGTGTATGAAAGTTATAGCCTGTCTTTACCATATGGCTTTTTAATAAATATGTATAAATTTTAGTCTATTACGGCATTTTGACGGAATCCCTTTTCTTGTTGCCTATAAGTGAAAAACAATAGACCAATCTAATTGATTTGTAGATCTTTTTGTTTTCTATTTATGCCAATAAAGTGGCATGGGTATTGCAAACTATGGGTTAAGGCATAGTTATCGGCAATTTCATGAATAACTTTAATAATATTTTTGGCATTCACGAAACCACTGTTAAGTTCAGAGCTCAGCGCGCTGAGGTATTGGCTAATAATATAGCCAATGCAGATACTCCTGGCTTTAAAGCAAAAGATTTGGACTTTTCACAAGTCATCAAGCAATATGAATCAGGCATGGATGCTTCTAGCACAAAAAACCACAATAATCATGTGGATATGCCATCATTAAACCAATTCCAGGAAGTCTATCGAAATCCTTTACAGCAATCACTAGATGGTAACACCGTTGACAGTCAGGTTGAGGTTTCAAAATTCACAGAAAACTCTATCCGGTATGAGGCCAGTTTAAGTTTTTTAAGTTCAAGAATTAAAGGGATGATCACAGCATTAAGAGGGCAACCATAATGTCGCTATTAAATATTTTTAACATATCAGGCTCGGGCATGAGTGCCCAAAATATTCGCATGACGACCACTGCCAGTAATTTAAGCAATTCTGAAACCATTGGAAAAAGTGAAAAAGATACTTATCGGGCAAGACTGCCTGTATTTGAAGCCGTGCACAATGATGCACAAAAAATCTTTGATAAAGACAGTCATGTTGCTGTTAAAGTTACTGAAATTATTGAAAGTGAAGCGCCATTAAGAAAATTGTTTCAACCTGATCATAAATATGCTGATGAGAATGGTTACATTTACATGTCGAATGTTAATTTGATGGAAGAAATGTCAAACATGATTTCCGCATCAAAGTCATATCAAATGAATGCACAAATGCTTAAGTCAGCTAAACAAATGATGTACAGAACTTTACAGATAGGACAATAGGAATAAATTATGGAAGTTAAGGAATCTATTAGTGGATTAGGTGCTGTCAATGCTCAGCCTAAAACAGAATCAGATGTGGCAGAAGCTTTGGGGCAGGAAGATTTTTTAGAACTTCTGGTTGCTCAAATGAATAATCAAAACCCACTTGAGCCACAGTCTAACGGTGAGTTTTTAGCTCAGATGGCTCAGTTTGGCACGGTTGATGGCATTCAAGGGTTACAAGACTCTTTTGATGACTTTAGTAAATCAATGCAATCTAATGACATCATGCAAGCATCCTCCTTAATCGGCCATAAAGCTTATTTCCCTCAAAGCGCAACTTCATTTTCTGGACAACCTATTGAAGGCAGTGTTGATATTAATCAGTATGTGACAGATTTGAAAGTTTCTTATTACAACAAATCTGGTGAAGTGGTTCATCAACAGGATTATGGAAACCATACCCCTGGCCAAATTGATTTTTCATGGGACGGCGTTAATGCTTCAGGAAATCCAGTTGAACATGGTAATTACACCATCAAAGTAGAAGGCAGTGTGGCTGGAAATCTGCAAAGCTTTTCACCATTGATCGCTAATCAGATCTCTAGTGTTCAATTAAGTGAGCAGGGCATTAAGGTCAATGTAGAGAATATAGGAAAATTAGGACTTTCTGAGCTGACTAAAATTAAATAAGAATTTTTACAGGAGAATAGCATGTCATTTCAAGTTGCTTTATCAGGCATTAACGCAGCCTCAGAAGATTTAAGTGTTATTGGTAACAATGTTGCCAATGCAAGCACCGTTGGTTTTAAAGGCTCAAAAATGCAATTTGCTGATGTTTACGCATCAGGAGGCACTGCAAGTGCTGGTAATGGAGTCCAAGTTTCTGCAATTAAGCAGGATTTTTCACAAGGCACCATATCGTTTACTTCAAGCAATCTGGATTTAGCTATTAGTGGTAATGGATTTTTTAAATTAGATGATAATGGGGTATCAGTTTACAGTCGTGCTGGTAATTTCAGCTTAGATAGCAATGGAGCCATTGTTAACTCAGCTGGACACAAATTACAAGGCTATACTGCAAGTGCGCAGGGTGGCATCACAGGCGCGCAAGGTGATTTAATTGTCAATTCATCAAACATTGCTCCAAAATCGACATCTTCAGTGCGTGTGGATGTTAATTTAGATGCGAACCTAACGCCACCAGCCAGCGCGTGGGTGGGCAGCCCTACTTTTGGCTCAGCGGCCCCAGCACCTTCGACTTACACAAGCTCAACATCAACCACCATTTATGATAGTTTAGGTAACTCACACATCATGAGTACTTATTATTTAAAATCAGCAACACCCAATCAGTGGGATTTGCGCTTTCAAGTTGATGGTGTTGATGTGGATGCAGCACCAACTGCCACACCTTTTACTCAAGTGTTTGATAGCAGCGGCGCATTGAACATAGGCTCATCAGATGCTGTTGAGATTACATGGACTCCATTGGACAGCTCTGGTAATGCTAATGGTGCTGTCGCACAAACTTTTGCAGTTGATGTAGCCAACTCAACACAATTTGGCAGTGATTTTGCAGTTACTAATATTACCCAAGATGGTTTTACCACAGGCGGTTTGGATAACATCAGCATTGGTAGTGATGGCGTATTATTTGGTCAATATACCAATGGCCAGTCACAAGCCATGGGCCAGGTTACTTTAGCACAATTTGCAAACGTTAATGGCTTAAAGCCTAACAGTGATAGCACATGGTCTGAAACACTTGCCTCAGGCACAGCTTTAGTAAGCTCTCCAGGTACTTCAGGTCTTGGCTTGGTGCAATCAGGTGCTGTGGAAGAGTCGAATGTTGATCTGACTGGTGAGCTGGTCAAGATGATTTTAGCACAAAGAAATTTTCAGGCTAATGCGCAAACCATTCGAACAGCTGATACGGTAACACAGTCCATTATTAATTTACGTTAATGATTATATTAGGTGATATTTTATGAGTGATTCTTTATACGTAGCTACAAGTGGTTTGCGTGAGACCATGATAGCCCAGTCAGTTCATAGCAATAACTTAGCTAATTTAAGAACACCGGGTTTTCGAGCGGATTTATACAATGCACAAAGCTTGTCTTTAAATGGTGAAAATGGATTGCAAACAAAAGCTTACGCAACGCATAGTGACAACACGGTTGATTTAAGGCCTGGACCTATCATAGCAACAGGCAATGACCTGGATGTGGCTATAGATGGAGAAGGATTGCTGGCTGTGTTAGGTCCGGATGGACAGGAAGCTTATACCCGTGCTGGAAACTTAAAAATTGGTAATAATGGACAGCTTCTCACTGGTGGTGGTCATGTGGTGCAAGGAGCGGGTGGTCCTATTGCATTGCCTCCAGCACAAAAAATTGAATTTGGCAAAGATGGCACCATCAGTATTGTGCCACAAGGGAGCACGGATGGCGCGTTGTCTGTTGTGAACCAACTTAAACTGGTTAGCCATCAGGATGTTAAATTAGTAAAAAATGAACATGGACTTTTAAGAGCAGAAAATAATCAACCGCTACCAATTTCAAATGACGTTTCTGTGACATCTGGCGCTCTTGAAGGAAGTAATGTGAACCCCATTGAGTCCATGGTGAGCATAATTTCACTGGCTAGGCAATTTGAAGTACAGCTTAAGCTTGCCAACAACAGTAAAGAAAACAGCAATTACGTGGCACAGTTATTGCAAAATAACTAGAAACAACGATAAGGAGTATTTCATGCATCCTGCATTATGGATAAGTAAGACAGGGCTTGATGCGCAACAGACTGGCATCAGTGTTATTTCAAATAACTTAGCCAATGTCAATACCGTTGGGTTCAAGAAAGGGCGAGGAGTATTTGAAGATCTCCTCTATCAAAATATACAGCAACCAGGTAGTCAATCTTCCCAAAATACACAACTACCCTCTGGTTTAATGTTAGGGACAGGTGTCAAAGTTGTAGCGACTGAAAAAGTTTTTACAGCTGGTAATATCATACAGACCAACAGTTCTCTGGATATGGCTATCAGTGGGGATGGATTTTTCCAAGTTCAGACGCCAGACGGTAATACAGGGTACACACGAAATGGTGAATTTCAAGTAAGTGCTACAGGTGAATTGGTCAATGCCAGTGGTTATGTGATGCAACCAGCTATTACTGTGCCGACAGGAGCTTCACAAATTACCATTGGTCGAGATGGCACTGTATCCGCTATTTTAACTGGTGAAACAGCATCAACTGAAATTGGAACCATTCAATTGGCTAATTTTATTAACCCAGCAGGCTTGCAAGCTATGGGGCAGAATCTTTTTAAAGAAACACCAGCCAGTGGAGCGCCAACAATAGCAGCAGCAGGCTCATCTGGCTTGGGTGCATTAATGCAGGGTTCTTTAGAGTCTTCAAATGTTAATGCAGTTGAAGAGCTGGTTAATATGATTGAAACTCAGAGAGCTTATGAGATGAATTCCAAAGCTGTATCTACTGTCGATAGAATGCTGGAATTTGTGGCGCAAAATCTTTAAATTTAAGGTAAATATGTTATTTGTTATTTTAATGATGGGCATAATGATTTCGGGTTGTACTGCATTGCATGAAGCGCGTCCAGGCGATCCGGAATATGCACCATTACCACCATCGGCGATGTCTAAGCCAAAAGCTAACGATGGTAGCATCTACCAGGATGGTTATGCTATGACGTTATTTGAGACGGTTAAAGCCAAAAGAATTGGCGATATATTAACAGTAATGTTGCAAGAAAAAACCAATGCTGTTGCTCGTGTTCAGAGTGCTGCGAATAAAAAAAGTTCAATGGATGTTGATCCAACCTCAGTTTTAGGTGCCCAACCATTTAAAACAGTGGGCGGTAAAATTTTAAGCAGTAACAGTGCAAAATCAGTTGTTGGTGATGGGCAAAGTATGCAAAACAACAATATAACTGGCGATATCAGTGTTACGGTTGTTGATATCTTGCCTAATGGCAATTTGGTGGTTCGCGGTGAAAAATGGATCATGATCAACCAAGCCAAAGAGTTCATCAGACTAAAAGGTATTGTTCGTCAAGAAGACGTAGCACCTGACAACACCATTGCTTCAACCAGAATTGCAGATGCACGCATTAGTTATAGTGGGGTTGGGCATTTGTCTGACACAAGTAAAGTTAATTGGTTAGAAAGATTTTTCTTGAGTGTAATATGGCCATTTTAAATAAATACAAATTAATTATCCTATGGATAATCTTAACTTCATTAACCAACGCCGATCGTATTAAAGATGTGGCCGATATTTTGGGGTTCAGAGAAAATAAACTCATAGGTTACGGCTTAGTTGTTGGTTTAAACGGCACCGGTGATAAATCTGGCCAAACTTTTACCGAGCAAAGCTTTAGAAACATGTTAGTTCAATTGGGGATTAATATTCCCAGCGGCACTAAGCTTGATTCAAAAAACATTGCAGCAGTGATGATTACATCGACTTTAAACCCTTTTGCTAAAAAAGGACAAAAACTTGATGTGACAGTTTCTTCAATTGGGTCAGCTAAGAGTTTAAGAGGTGGTACTTTATTGATGAGTCCTTTAAAAGGGATAGACGGTAAAGTGTACGCTATGGCCCAAGGCAATTTAATTGTAGGTGGCATTGGCGCCTCTGGTAAAGATGGCTCAAGTGTAACCATTAATATTCCCAGTGTTGGCCGAATTACAGGAGGTGCTACTGTAGAAAAAACGGTCACCTCAAACTTTATTAATAGCAAATCTGTTGTTTTTAGTTTACATCGTTCAGATTTTACAACAGCACGTAGAATGGAGGATGCTATCAATAAAGTTTTTGGTGAAGGTGTAGCTAAAGCTTTGGATGCTGCTTCTGTTAAAGTCAGAGCCCCTGTGGCATCAGATAAAAAAGTTAGCTTTCTTTCTGTCATTGAAAATCTTGAAATTTCTCCAGCACTTGGTTCTGCAAAAATTATTATTAACGCAAGAACAGGCACTGTTGTTATAGGGCAGCGAGTTACTGTTAGGCCAGCAGCTGTCAGCCATGGCAGCATTATTGTAACTATTTCTGAAAATGATAAAGCGCAAACTAATAATGCAGTTATTAATGTACAAAATAATGCTAACACTCAAAACGCTGCAAATAACCCACAAGTTATTGCAGCGGAAAATCCTCCGCCGATTTCTTCATCGCAAGTTTTAATCGAGCAAGAAGATAGAAGAGCCTTTATATTTGATAAAGGTGCTAATCTGAGAGAAATTGTTCAAACCATTAATGCAGTAGGCGCGGCACCAGGAGATTTAATTGCTATCCTGGAGGCTTTAAAGCGTGTTGGGGCATTAAATGCTGAAATTATAGTGATATAGCCATGATTGATACCAAGCAAGATGTATCTTTTTATGCTGACTTTAACACATTCTCTAAATTGAGAACTGAAACAAAGACAAATAATGAAGCAGCATTACAAAAAACAGCGAAACAATTTGAGTCACTTTTTTTGAATATGATGTTGCAAAGCATGAGGAATGCCAATAATGTCTTTAAAGAAGACAGCATGATCAATAGCGACACTATTAATTTTTATGAAGGCATGTTTGACAACCAGTTGTCATTAAATTTATCAGGCGATGATGGCATAGGTCTTGCAAAAGTTATTGTTCAGCAGTTAAAAGGAAGAGAGATATCTGGTGCAGAATCTAACTTAGATAAGATCTCTATGAATAGCCATGTGCCTGGTCAGCTTATGCAAAGTGATAATTTTGTTGAAAAATCGACATCATCATTTGCGCAACCTAAAGATTTTGTGAAAAACATATTTCCTTATATAAAAAAACATGCTGAATATCACCAGTTAGATGCTAAAATTTTAATGGCACAGGCTGCTCTTGAAACAGGTTGGGGAGAGTCAATTATTTCAGGGTCAAATGAAAAAAACAGTCATAACTTATTTAACATCAAAGGGCATAATGGCTGGCATGGTGAAATGGTTAAAAAAAATGTATTGGAGTACAAAGCAGAAGAAAAATATTACTCTAAAGAATCTTTCAAAAGTTATGACTCTTATGAAGAGAGTATTAAAGACTATATTGACATGATTAAAAATAACCCTAGATACAGTTATGCTTTACAAAATACAAATAATCCAAGAGCTTATATTACCAGTTTGCAGGAAGCGGGGTATGCTACAGATCCGAAATATGCTGATAAAGTGATGTCTGTATATAACAGCCAATTTTTATCTGATCTTAATTGAGGAATAAAATATGTCATTTATTGATGTAGCTTCTAAAAGTCTTATAACATATCAGCAAATGATCGCAACCACGGGTCATAATATTTCTAATGCTAACACTGAAGGCTACAGCAGACAAATATCAAACCTTTCAACTCAAAGTGCAACTCAGATGGGTGGTTCATACATAGGTAATGGTGTTAAACTTGATAGCGTAACCCGTGTTTTCGATCAACGAAGCATTGATAATATTCGTTCTGCCAGTTCGCGCTTAGGTGAAAGTCAAATAACGCTCCAATACATTAATGAATTAAATGCATTGATTAGCCAAAGCTCAACATCACCATCAGTTGCTGTAGAAGATTTTTTCTCTTCAATGGAAGAAGTTCTATCATCTCCTGACAGCATTGCATCTAGAAACAATTTATTATCTAAAGCTGAATCTGTAGCTTATCGATTTGGTTTGGCGTCAAGCTCGATTGATGATATAAAAAACTCAATCAATTCTCAAGTTTTATCATTAGTACAAGATGTTAACGCTATTGCTGGCCAGATAGTTAATATAAGTAAAAATCTTGGTCCAGGCAATGCATCACCAGATTTGTTAGACCAAAGAGATCAATTAGTTTCGGAGCTTTCAAAGAAAATCAATGTTACTGTGATTTCAGGAAATAACAATCAATTAGATATTCTCATTGGTAATGGTCAGCCCCTTGTGGTTGGTGGCTCCAGTATTTCACTTCAAGCGATTCCCAGTAAATCTGATCCTGAAAACCTCAATGTAGCATTATCGCTCAATGGCGTTGCTACAGATGTCAGTGCTAACCTTAATGGTGGTGAGTTAGGTGGTCTAATGTTTATGCGTGACAATGTTTTAAGTCCTGCTGAAGATCAAATAGGTTATTTAGCTGCAAGTATTTCAGATATTTTTAACTCACAACATAAAATGGGCATGGATTTAACCAATCAATTGGGTGGGGATTTTTTCACGGATATTAACAGCTCAGCATACTTAAATAGTAGAATAGTTGATAACTTAGATAATACAGGCAATGCAGTATTGGCTGCTAATATCAGCGATATATCACAAGTAGAACCTACTAAATATGAATTTTTAGTGACTGGAGTATCAAGTTATTCCTTAAAAAAATTAAGCGATAATACAACCACAACTTATGCTTCATTGCCTATTAATGTTGATGGTATGTCTATTCAATTAAGTTCAGGCGCAATGAATATTGGCGATTCTTTTTTAATTAAGCCAGTCAGTGATGCAGCAAATGTCATGAAAGTCAATATACTGGATCCTGAAAAAATA
Source organism: uncultured Legionellales bacterium (assembly GCA_964352915.1). Classification (GTDB taxonomy): domain Bacteria; phylum Pseudomonadota; class Gammaproteobacteria; order PIVX01; family PIVX01; genus CAYGTQ01. The sequence continues at coordinate 2,191 of CAYGTQ010000052.1, read as the reverse complement.
GCTATCGCTGCACCTGTTCGCACAAGATTTGATGGTAGTAACACAGGTAGTGGCGTTATTGATTTTGGCTCGTTATCTGATGCCACCACCACTAATTTTACAGCAAATGCTGGTGCATTGTCTCCACCTTTACAAATAGAATTCTTGAGCTCTACAAGCTATCAGATTGTTAATATGACAACCTCAGCTGTCATAGAAGGCCCCATTGCTTATAATCCTAGTGTGTCAAATGCTATTTTTCCGACACCTGGAAGCTATGAACCTGGCATCAGAGTTGATGTATCTGGCACAATTAATGCAGGGGATAAATTCTATGTTGAGTACAACACCAATGGATTTAACGATAATAGAAATGGACTGTTGCTTGGTGAGGTCAAAGACACCAAAATCATGAATAACAATAAATCAACTTTGCAAGGTTTTTATGCTGAAATTTTAACTGATGTAGGGAATCAAGTGAGCCAGGTAAGCATTAATGAAGAGTCTTCATCTATTTTATTGCAGCAGGCAGAATCTAAAAGGTTGAGTATATCAGGTGTTAATCTTGATGAAGAAGCTGCAAAATTATTAAGTTTGCAGCAATCTTATCAGGCATCAGCTGAGCTTATAAGTGTAGGAGTATCTCTATTTCAAGTTCTATTTGACAGTATTTAAATAGTATTAACAGCTTATCAAGGAATGATATGCTTTTTGTGAGGGATTATGCGTATTTCAACAGCACAGGTTTTAGAAAGGGCTACCAGCAGCTTGCTCAGACAGCAAAGCGCTCTTAATGATACACAAAATAAAATTTCTTCGGGCAAACGAATATTGTCACCAGCTGACGATCCTACGGGTGCTGCACGTGCGTTTTTATCTAAGCAGGAAATAACACGCCTTGACCGCTTTCAAAGTAATGCTGATTTTGCTGATAATACACTTGCATTGCAAGAGTTTCATTTTGGTCAAATTACAAACTCTTTGCAGAGGATCCGTGAGTTACATATACAATCTTCAAACAATATTTTAGGCGCTGATGCAAGGAATTCAATCAAACAGGAAGTTCAAGAATTACTTAATGTGATTGAAGGAATTGGTAATGCCACTGATGAGAAGGGAAACTACATCTATAGTGGTTATCAAAGTGGTACCAAGCCTTTTGCACAAAATAGTGCAGGTCAATATAGCTATCAAGGAGATGATGGTCAGAGGCAGCTGGAAGTGTCTTCAGGGCTTAAGTTACCTATCTCAGATTCTGGACGTTCTTTGTTCGAAGGTATAAAAACAGGTAACGGTGATTTTTCAGTCTCAGATAATGGTATTGCTAACACAGGCACGGCAGTGGTCACCACCAATTCAGTACAAACTCCAAGCAGTTATGTGCAAGACACTTACACTATAACCTTTGTTACCAATTCAAGTAACCAGTTAGCTTATCAAGTTGTTGGAGCAACCAGTGGGCAGGTGGTTCCAGCTTTGCCGGCTACAATACCTAACGATGCGCCAGCTTTTGTGGTGGAGCAGGGCATAACATTTAATGGGATCCATTTAGCGTTGGATGGTGTGCCTGTCGCTGGTGATGATTTCAAAGTACAACCAAGTATCACTCAAAATGCTTTAAATACCATTAAAAATATGGTCAGCTATCTTGATCAGCCTTATGTATCTGATGCTCAGCAAGCTAATGTGAGCAACCAAGCAAATCAAGTATTATTAGAACTTGATCAAGCCCTTGATCAAGTGTTGTTGATGAGAACCCAATTGGGCGCGAGATTAAATGTGGTTGATGCTGCCAAAGAAATTAATACAGATCTATCTATTCATAATCAATCTGTTGTATCGCAGCTCGAAGACTTGGATTTAACTGAAGCAATTATAGATCTAAAAGCCCAATCAGCTTCGTTAGAAGCCACCCAACAGAGTTTTTTAATTATTCAAGGACTATCGTTATTTAATTTCCTATAGAGAGTTAAATTGCGCATTATGGCTCCATTTAAGGCTTATTATATGAGCTATCTGTTTCCTCGCCTGCAATTTTAAAGTATTTTTATGAATGCTCGATAACGCACATGGGAGCGGTAATATTATGTGTACATAATAAATCCGCATATAAAAAATAGATCTGATTAATACCGATGTGTGTATTAAATCAGACGCGTTATTGGAGAGCTACAAATGCCACAAACAATCAATACCAACATTGCGTCTTTGA
>CAYGTQ010000051.1:0-12035 GCA_964352915.1 uncultured Legionellales bacterium | reverse complement strand
CAATACGGTAGGGAAGCAAGCTGCCCATGGGAAACACATCAATGATACCGCCCTTGATGCAATATTCTCCATTTTGTGTGACTTCTGTAACATGCAAATACCCAACATGATCAAGGTTTTTTTTAAATTTCTCAGAGCTTATGGATTGCTGTTGTTTAATGCTGAATGCGTGTTGTGTGATGTAGGTAATAGGAGGTAGTTTTCCCATTAAGGTGTTAACAGGAACAATCACGATTTGCTTGTTATCGCCTTGTAGTAAGCCAGCCAATTGTTTGATTCGCTGGGATGTGATGTCTTGAGTGGGGGAGATTTGGTCATAAGGGAGGGTTTCCCAGTCTTGAAAAATTTCTACAGTAGTGTTGGTATCATTGCAGAAAAATTTTAGGTCGTTGGCTAAATAGCTCGCTTGTTGGTGATTCTCGGTAACAATCAATAACGGTGTAACTGAGTTGATTTGTTGAGCTACACGATAAGCCAATGTATTGTCTTGTATCATTTCAATGGAGCCATGGTTAGATTGCTTGGGAGTTTTAGGCATTTAAGTTGATTGTTGACGCTTCTTCTTATGACGTGAAATGTTGATTCTCCAGAGTATTTTGACACCAAAATAGCTGATGAATGAAAAAATACTACCGCACAATAAAGAGCCTAAAAGTAAGGGCTGCCAGATATGTAAAAACTGTTCGCATAGCCAATCCATTGATAATTCGATGCTGAATGGTTTTTCAGGTGTTTGCAAAATGAGGGTTCCAATTTTATAGCAGAAATAAAAAACAGGGGGAATGGTCAGTGGGTTGGTTAACCAGACCAAAGCTACTGATAAGGGTAAATTTGCGTAAAATATAATAGCAAAAACAGCAGCAACGATCATTTGAAAAGGCACAGGGATAAAAGCACAAAAGACACCAACTGCGGTTGCCCTGGTGATAGAGCTGCGGTTCATTCGCCAGAGGTAGCCACGCTGAAGAATTTGACCAAAGATCCACATGCCTTTGGTTTGTGCCAGTGAGTTGGGTGAGGGCAGGTATTTTTTCAAGCGTTTTTTAAACATCAGCTATGCATGGCTTATCGGTAGACGATGTATTATTTGAGAATTAAGAGACCGTGTCAACTCTGCGACTTTAAAGAACAGCTAATTTGAGTAGAATAGAAAAACTATTAAACTTTAAGGTGAGCATCCGTGCTCATTGATATCTTCCTTGCACCCCGACAATATCAATCTATCATAGAACTCAATGAGTTGTAAAGTTTGCTTAGGGCTCTACAATGAACCCCAAATCTTTTTTAAGAAGCAACTTAAAAAAATATCATATTTTCAAGCAATTGAAGATTGCTAGATATTTTTGTAAGAGATCTCTTACAAGATTTTAAGTGATATTGCCTACTGTGCTTATTTCTTTAAGTTGTAATTTGTGTGAAATATGCTCTTGCTATGTGTGGCTGCTCTGAAGGTTAACAGAGTTTGTCTATGGTAAAAGGGTAAAAGTATATATTTGATTCTTATAGTGCTTTAAATGGTTCATTAATTCAAGGCCCTATCCACGAAAATCTATTTAAAACAGTTGGCGTTTATTGCGCTGATTTTACTAATATTTGGTTTTGTTTAAAGTTTAAAGGGAGTAAGTCGATAATTAATTTAGATATTCTTTGTAAATGGTTGGAGAGCTTATGCTTGGTCATAAAAATGGTCTGTTGATATGCGTTTTAAGTTTGTTTGCAGCCAATGTATTGGGTGACGCTGGCACCACATCAGAGATGAGCAAACAATATGAGGGTTTATTTCATGAATTAAGTGCAGATACAGTAACCAATGTTGATGGGGGGTACATTCAAACCAAGCTTATCGTTAAAGTAGGTGAGCCTGAAGCAGCTAAAAAGCTTAAAGTTGTAGAGCAATTTGAGCCATTGATCCTTGATGAATTGATCGATCGACTGAATGGCTCCGCGAAAAGCACTCTAAAGACCAGAAGTGGCAGGAAATTATTTCGTCAAGATGCTTCAAAGTCTGTTAATGCAGCGTTATTGAAAGAAGTTGGAACTAAGATAGTTGACGATGTCATGATGACTCGTATCTATTTAGAGTAGCTTGAATGAGGATAAAATTAAATTTTTTCCCCTTGTGCCAAAGTCAGTACTTCATAACCATCGGCAGTGACAGCGATGGTGTGTTCCCACTGGGCAGATAAACTGTGATCTTTAGTCACAGCGGTCCAGCCATCGGGTAGAATACGTATGGCTGATTTCCCTGCGTTTAAAATAGGTTCGATGGTAAATGTCATGCCTTCGCGCAGCTTCATTCCAGTGTTGGGTTTGCCAAAATGCAACACCTGTGGATCCTCGTGAATATTTGCACCGACACCATGCCCACAAAAATCTCTTACCACAGAAAATCGATTAGATTGAGCGTGCGACTGGATGCAGTACCCAATATCGCCCAGACGCGCGCCAGGCTTTACCAGGTGTATGGCTTTGATTAAGCACTCATAGGTGACTTTGCATAAGCGCTGGGCCAGTACAGAAGGCTCTCCCACCATAAACATGCGGCTTGTATCACCAAAATAGCCGTCTTTTTTTACAAGTACATCAATATTGATGATATCACCATCTTTCAGCATTTTTTTACCGGGGACCCCATGGCAAACCACATGATTAACAGATGTACAAACTGATTTGGGGAACCCTTTATAATTCAAGCAACCAGCAACAGCTTGTTGGCTATCGGTAATATGACGGTGGCAGATGTCATCTAACTCATCCGTGGTTATGCCAGCTTTGACATGAGATGTGATCATATCGAGTAACTCTGCTGCCAGCCTGCATGCTGTGCGCATTTTAATCATTTCTTCTGGAGTTTTGATGGTTACACCCATGATATGTCCTAAATTGTTTAAAAATACATCACCTCAAAGGTCGTTATTTGTGAGGCCAATGTGAGTAAATAAATATTTGAATCGAAGCAGCAAAATGTTGCTGGCTAATTATTGTCATGATAACTTGTTTGTGTTATAAAACAAAGCGTATTACTTAAAAAAATATCCGTACGTCAGCGAAATTTCATGGCCTTGGGTGCTGCTTTTTGCGCGGTTGGGTCGTGTCGTGTACGGGTTAAACCAACCCTAAAGGAGTTATTTATGCATACAGTTACTATGAAGGATTTTCTAAAGGCCGGTGTTCACTTCGGTCACAGAACAAGGTACTGGAATCCTATGATGGCGCCTTATATTTATGGTCATCGGAATGATATCCACATCATTAATTTGGAAAAAACCGTACCGCTTTTTTATGAAGCTGCTGAATACATTAAGCAGATTGCCGAGCGGGGCGGTAAAATTTTATTTGTGGGCACAAAGAAATCTGCGAGTAAATTAATCCAGAAACATGCACAAAACTGTGGAATGCCTTATGTCGATTATCGTTGGCTGGGGGGTATGCTAACCAATTATAAAACTGTGCGTCAGTCAATCAAAAGGTTGCAACAGCTGGAAGAGCAACAAGCAGCTGGTTTGTTTGATAAAATGATTAAGAAAGAAGCCTTAAAACTTTCGAGAGATTTGGCTAAGCTTCAAAGAGCGCTGGGCGGTATTAAAGATATTCGCGGTTTACCAGATGCTTTATTTATTGTTGACATTGGTTATGAAAAAATTGCAGTTACAGAAGCTAGACGTTTGGGCATTCCTATCGTCGGGGTGGTTGACACGAATCACGATCCGTCACCAGTGGATTACATTGTCCCTGGTAACGATGATTCTATGAAAGCAGTTGAGCTTTATGTAAAAGGCATGGCTGACGCTGTTCTTGAAGGTAAAGCGCGAGCCAAATCGGGTGATACCAGCGAATATACTGAATATGTTGAAGCTAATGAAGAAGTGGATTCAGCACCATCTGAGCTCAAACAAGATGACGCTCAAATAGCTCAATCATAGTTGTAAGGAAAAAATATATGTCAATTGAACTTATTAAATCACTCCGGTCTCAAACTGGGGCTGGAATTATGGAATGCAAGAAAGCCTTGCGTGAAGCAGAGAATAATCTTGATAAAGCTATTGAAATTATGCGTAAAACAGGCACATTAAAAGCTCACAAAAAATCTGAGCGTATTGCTGCTGAAGGAGCTATTGGCTTACGATTAAGTGATGACAGTCAAGTTGTCACTATGCTGGAAGTGAATTGTGAAACTGATTTTGTAGCGCGCGATGAAAACTTTTGTCAATTTGTTGAATCAGTGACACAAGCAGCTCTAGAAAGTAAAAGCCAGTCAGTCGATGAAGTGTTGGCACAGACAACGGCTGGTGGTGAAGCTGTAGAAGCCATGAGGCAGCAATTAGTTTTAAAAATCGGTGAGAACGTACAATTGCGTCGTTTGGTTGTTTTACAAGCGGGTAACTCTAAGATAGGGACTTATTTGCATGGGCAACGAATTGGTGTGGTTGTGAGTGTAGCTAATGCGGATGAGGACCTGGCTAGAGATCTTGCGATGCATATTGCAGCATGTCGCCCGCAATATATTTCAGCTGATGAAATAAGCACTGATGTTTTGGAGAAAGAAAAAGAAATTTATCGTGCACAGATGACAGATAGTAACAAACCTGCTGAAGTGATGGAAAAAATTATCCAGGGTAAAATTCAGAAATACATCAATGAAGTTACTCTAGAAGGACAAGCTTTTGTTAAGGATCCTGATTTAACTATAGCTAAATTATTGAAAGCCAAAGAAGCCAAGGTCATTGCCTTCAGTCGTTTTGAGGTGGGTGAAGGGATTGATAAACCTACTGTAGATTTTGCTGAAGACGTACAAGCTCAAGCTGAGGCTGCATCGTAGGAGCTTTTTCATATGACACAATCAACTTCACCTTACGAACGCGTTGTATTAAAGCTCAGCGGTGAAATTTTAATGGGAGCAAAAGAATTTGGTATTGATTCAGCTATACTCGATGGCCTTGCTTCTCAAATTTGCGAAGTAGTTGACTTAGGTGTTGAAATTTCGGTGGTAATTGGTGGCGGTAATTTATTTCGTGGCAAAACACTGTCGCAAGCAGGTCTTGGTCGAGTAACCGGAGATCATATGGGTATGCTGGCTACTGTGATGAATGGTTTGGCATTACGAGATGCTTTAGAGCGGGTTAATTTGCCGGCTCGAATTATGTCAGCTATTCCTATGATGGGGGTTGTTGACACATATAATCGCCGTAAAGCTATGACTCATTTGCAGAACAAGCGTGCCGTTATTTTTTGCGCGGGCATTGGCAACCCTTTTTTTACAACAGATACGACAGCTTGTCTGCGTGCTATTGAAATTGATGCAGATATTGTGCTTAAAGGAACCAAGGTAGATGGTGTATATGCTGAAGATCCAAAAATAAATCCTGAAGCTGAGCATTACTCAAAAATCTCTTTTGATGAAGTGCTTCACCGTGATTTAGCCGTGATGGACTCTACGGCCATCTGCATGTGTCGCGATCATAATATGCCAATTTGCGTATTTGATATCATGAAACCACATAGATTACGCCAAGCAGTTCTTGGTGAGCGTTGTGGAACGATGGTGGGATCTAAGGGAGAATAACTCATGCTCAGAGAACTTCAACAGTCAGCAGAACAGCGTATGGAGAAGTGTATGAATGCACTTCAGCAAGAACTGCTTAAAATTAGAACAGGGCGTGCCAATACCAGTTTGCTTGATCATGTTAAAGTAGATTATTACGGTCAAGAGACACCTTTAAATCAAGTGGCATCTGTAACGGTTTCTGACGCTCGAACTTTAACTGTAGCTCCATGGGAAAAAGCTATGGTAGGGCCTATTGAAAAAGCTATCCTTGAATCAGGTTTAGGTTTAAATCCAGTAAGTCTTGGGCAAACAATGAAAATACCTATGCCAGCTCTAACAGAAGAGAGGCGTCGCGATCTAACTAAAATTGTTAAAGTTGAATGTGAGTCAGCCAGAGTGGCTGTTCGTAATATTCGACGTGATATTAATGCGCAACTTAAAGAGATGGTGAAAAATAAGTCTATCCCTGAAGATGATGAGCGTACTGGACAAGAGCAGATACAGAAGCTGACCGATCGATTTGTAAAACATGTTGATGAGTGTTTTGTTCAGAAGGAAAAAGAACTGTTAGAGATTTAATCGTTTAACATCTTTGACATGTTTAAATTTAACATCGAGTGCAATATCTCATGAAAACTCGTTTTTGCCCTAGTCCTACAGGATATATGCATATTGGTAATGTGCGAACAGCTCTTTTTAATGTATTGGCTGTAAAAGCCCATCAAGGAAAATTTTTATTACGTATTGAAGACACTGATCTTGAGCGAAATAAGAGAATTTATACGGAGTCTCTGGTTGAAGATTTAAAATGGCTTCATCTTGATTGGGATGAGGGTATTGAAGCAGGAGGTGAACATGCCCCATATTATCAATCTGAGCGACAGAAATATTATGAAGGAATTTACAAAGCACTTTTAGAGAACGGGTATGCTTACCATTGTTTTTGTACTGAAGCAGAGCTTAAGCTGAGTCGCAAAAGACAATTAGCCTCAGGTATGCCGCCTAAATACAGTGGTCATTGTCGGAATTTATCAAATGATGAACTCGCTCAGAAATTAGAACAGAACATTCCAGCTGTATTACGATTTCATGTGCTTGAGGGTGAGCCTATACAATTCACTGATGCTGTCCGAGGAGAGCTTAGCTTTGAGCGGCAGGGTATAGGTGACTTTATTATCAGGCGCTCTTCGGGTATGCCTTCTTTTATGTTTGCTAATGCTGTTGATGACTCTTTGATGGGTGTCACACATGTCATTAGAGGTGAAGATCACTTAACCAATACTCCTAGGCAGAGGCTGATACTTCAAGCTTTGCAGATGCGCATGCCACAATATGCTCATATCTCTATGATTTGTGGAGATGATGGAGCTCCGTTATCAAAACGGAATGGAAGCCAGAGTGTTCGAGATCTGCGAGAACAAGGTTATCTGGCAAGCGCTATCCTTAACTATTTGGCAAGGTTAGGGCATTATTATCCAGAATCAGAATATATGGAACTTGAAGCACTTTCTGTTGCCTTTGATTTTGAAAAATTAGTTAAAGCTCCAGCGCGTTTTGATATGAGGCAGCTGAATACCTGGCAGCATTTGGCTATTTTAAATATGGATGACAGTAGTTTTTGGCAGGGTTTAAGCCATGAATCACAATCCAGTGTTCCTCATGAATCACAAAGTGATTTTTGTCAAATGATTAAGCCTAATATTATGTTTCTTTATGAAGCTGAGCGGTGGGTAAAGACAGTATTTACCAATGACTGGCATTATGATGATGTAGTGCTTGGTAGTATTAAAAATATCGACACTGCTTTTTTTGACTCAATGATAAGAATTTTGAGTGAGCATGGTTGTGATTATTCAAAATTATGCAACGAATTAAAAAGCTCTTATCATCTCAAAGGCAAACAGCTATTTTTACCACTGCGTATTGCTTTAACAGGTGTATCTCAAGGGCCTGAGTTAGCTAAGTTGTTGCCGCTTATAGGTATAGACAGAAGTATAGAGCGTATAAAACGACTGATTTCTGCGTTGAGTTAAAAGATATGTTAAAAATTTACAACAATTTAACAAGAACAAAAGAAATATTTGAGCCTATTATGGACAAACGCATAGGTATATATGTTTGTGGTGTTACGGTTTATGATTATTGCCATATTGGCCATGCCAGGACTTATGTTTGCTTTGATACAATGGTCAGGTTTCTTAAGTCGTGCAATTACCAGGTATGGTATGTAAGAAATATTACTGACATTGATGATAAAATAATTAAACGCTCAGCGGAGTGCAAGCAATCAGTTGATGAGTTGACCCAATATTACACCCAGGCCATGCATGAAGATTTTTCTTCATTAGGTATTTTAGAGCCTGATGTAGAGCCTAAAGCGACACAACATATTCCACAAATAATTTCGTTAATTGAAACACTTATAGAAAGAGGTATGGCATACCAGGCAGACAATGGTGATGTATATTTTCGAACAGCGCGTTTTGAGGGATATGGAAAATTATCACATAAGGATTTATCAGGACAAATTGCTGGCAAGCGTGTAGATGAAAACCAAAGCAAAGAGCACTTTCAGGATTTTGTTTTGTGGAAGCAAGCTAAACCCGGAGAACCTTTATGGGATTCACCTTGGGGCTTGGGAAGACCAGGTTGGCACATTGAGTGTTCAGCTATGTCTATGCATTATCTTCAACAACATTTTGATATACATGGTGGTGGTTTTGATTTGCAGTTTCCACATCATGATAATGAAATTGCGCAGTCAGAAGGCGCAACGGGTAATCCTTTTGCAAATTACTGGCTTCACGTGGGGTTTTTACAAATTAACCAGGAAAAAATGTCTAAATCCCTGAATAACTTTATTACAATTCGTGATTTATTGAAAGACAATCATGCAGAAGTGGTTCGTTATTTTTTAATTGCCAGTCACTATCGCAGTCAACTTAACTTTGAGCCTAGCATGTTAGATAATGCAACAGCGGGCTTATCTAAATTATACGGAGCGCTCAAAGGATTACCGTTAACATCTAGAGCTATGCAAGATAGTGAATATGAGCGTCAATTCCAAGAAGCGATGTACGATGATTTTAATACAGCAGCTGCGCTAGCTGTGTTGTTTGAATTAGCTAATAGAATTAATCGAAGTAAAATCAATGAAACAAATCAAGCGGATTCGCTTGCGGTTTTATTAAAGCACTTGGCGAATATTTTAGGATTGTTACTCACGTCTTCTGAAAAATTTTTTCACAGAAACCCTGAGCTAGACGTTGTTGAGATAGAGCGCTTGCTTGAGTTAAGAACGCAGGCGCGCTCAGAAAAAAATTGGCCCCAGGCAGATAGGATAAGAGAGCAATTACAAGCGCAGGGAGTAGAGCTTGAAGACTCTTTTCATGGCACTTTGTGGCGAGTTAAATCCTAGCTGGATATTTTTTATTAAATTGAGCAGCCAAAAAAGTATTTTCTAAAAGCGTTACAACGGTCATGGGCCCTATGCCACCTGGTACTGGTGTGATTGCGTGAACTTTTTTAATGGCTTCAGAGAAGCAAATATCGCCTCTTACTCGCTCTTCATCTCTGCAGATCCCAATATCAACCACTGTGCTTTTGGGAGCAAGCCAATCAGTTTTAATAACATCGGGCTGCCCTATAGCACTGATTAGAATGTCGGCATTACTGATGTGCTTATCAATTTGTTGAGTGTGTTCATGACAAATGGTTACGGTAGCACCTTCATGTATGCACATGTATGCCAATGGTTTGCCTACAATATTGGACGCGCTGATAATAGTGACATGTTGGCCATGAAGAGCAATATTGTAGGCTTGTAGCAAATGGATAACTCCTAAAGGTGTGCAAGGCTGCAGCTGAGGTTCACCTCGCACCAATAGCCCAAGATTATGAGGATGCAAACCATCAACATCTTTGTTGATGGCAATAGCACTGGCTATAACATGAGGATTGATGTGTCCAGGTAAAGGGAGTTGTACTAAGATCCCATCGACATCTGTGTTCTGATTCAGTTGTTCAATAAATTCAAGCAACGTCTGCTCAGAGGTATCCTCTGGCAGAAAGTGTGTTTTAGATTGGATCCCAACTTCAGTGCAGGCTAACTGTTTATGGTTGACGTAAATTAAGGAGGCATCGTCATGGCCAACTAAAATAACGGAAATGCATGGCATGGACAAATTGCGTTCATTTAGTTGTTGTAGATGATTTTTCAGTGTTTGCTTGCGCTGCTCTGCGATAAGCTGTCCATCTAATAGCTGAGCTGTCATATGCTGTATCAAAAATTAGGTTTAATATGCTGCGTATTTTACGCAAAGGCCTCTGCAATAGCCAGGAATAATGGTTGTCAATTCCGCAGAGTTGTTTGTTTTTAAATTGGTCATATGGATTTTATCGATAAAGTTTGCTGTGAAGATTGAGCGAAAGGTTTGATCCTCCTCACTTTGTACGACAGAAAATTGTTAAACTATGCGAAGCGAAAGAGATTATAATGCGATCATAAAAACCACTAATTGCACATAATAATTTAGATCATAAGCGGTTAAGCTAGCTCAAAGCTGTGGTTGTAGGAGATGATCAGTCTACAATTTCTGGACACAAAGACGAGCTACGACTCCATATACTGGATGCAGCTGAGTGACTGCGCTTGGATATCGGTGGTCTTAGGAGTTCAGGGTACAATTCAATCATGCAAAGGTTATTTCAAGCCGGCCAATCTTTTCTTTTGTCTCAGGATTTTCTATACCTACCGCGTGCGTACTCTCTTCATGAGTAAGCGCAGCTGGTATTTTGTGCAATTGATTGCATGATTGTGGTTTTCAGCTAAGCTCTTGATAGGTGAATGTTTAGCTAAGAAGTGATGGAATGGCCATAGAAAATAGTATTCTTGAAAAGATCAAGTTACACACAAACTTCTTGTACTCACTCATCCATAAGGCCCACGCTGTTTGGGGGCCAGTAGAGAAAAAAGAGTTATTTGATAACCTCTTTAATAAATACAGATATGCTGAGGAAGCTTTAACTGACACTAATGGTTATAATACTTTTTTATTTTTATTAACATTAGCTCAAGATAGCAAGCAACTGACTGAAATTGGGATTATTCCTCAGCACAGCCCTTTATTAAGATTAGCACATCAATTAGGGGATACCCAATGGGCTAAAAAGTATATAGATTCTGCTCCTGAATTTAGTTTGTCTACAGAAGATACTTATGAGCATTGGGGAGAAATGCAAAAAGAATTTGAACGGTGGCTATCAGAACACACCCTTGAAGATATTGTTGTTGAGCTGATGCCTCGTGTTGTTCGCGATATTTTATCGTCTCATTCTGGAGATTTTGCATTCAGATTATCTGCACTATCAGCTAATCCGGATAATTCTTTATACAGGACACAGATTCAGACACTTACAATAGCAGCTTATTCACTTGAAGGAGAAAGTCCTTTTGATGTTCATCAGGGATTGAGCGTACTTGCAGCAAATAAGCAGTTTTTAGAAACTGCTGGCATCAGCATTGAAAATTGTCCATTGCTGAGCTTAGCAGTGAGTTTGATTGGTGAATTTCCTGAGTACACTGAGGAGCAAAGCGACTTCTTTTTAGGTAAAATTCAACAATTGGCTGATTCTTTGCCAAAAGCTGGGGCGGTTATTGAACTGTCTGAGGGTATTTGTAAGCTACTTAGCAGTCAAATGGACACATTTAATGAGCAATTATCAAGCGTTCGCGACGAGGATAATATATTGTGGTTAAAAATCCAACTAATTATCATAAATATTCGTGATAGCAACCCTTATACAGTTTATCAAGGTATGATGGAGTTGGTATCTCAACGTGAAGTATTAGAGAAGATAGGCATGACAATTGATAACAATGCTTTATTGGCTCTTGCTGTAGATTTAACTGAGAGATTTCCAAGGTTGGTTGAAAGTGATATCGAAGTTTTTTATCGTGCATTGTCTGAGATGGTGCTTCCCATGGAGGATAGCTCTTCTGTTGCTGTTGATTTTCCTTCACATCATCGATCCATGTTTAAACCATTGGCAAGCGTTCAAGAACAAGAAAAGCAATCCCCACTTGTTCGTTTATCTGAAAAATATAAAGAATCTTATGGTGAGAACATGGAACTTTTTGCAAAGCAATATAAAGAAAAACGTACCCAAAATAATTTATTTAAAAGGTTTTTCAGCCCAGCTGGTCGAAATAATCGACTTGTAATAGTTGATGAAATCACAAAATCATTAAATAAATTCACCCATGACCCTGATACCAATGCTATGGCTTTGTTGGAGACTTTGGATAAGGCATTGAAAATCATTGGTGCTGAGTGGCATTTTGCAGGAGAAAGCCAGCTTGCTGTGATATGTCAGGAACTTAAAGAAGAAATACAGAGAGAGAAGATGGCCCCTGAAGGATCGTCATATAATTCCTCTCAGGGAACCCCTTAATGAAAAAAAGAACAATAAGTAGTTGAAAATATGAACT
>CAYGTQ010000050.1:0-12109 GCA_964352915.1 uncultured Legionellales bacterium | reverse complement strand
TTTGTTGATCACAAGAGCTCTCATTGACCAAAAATCCGATTTATTCAACAATGCCTGCTTGTTCTGGCTTGTTGAATAGAGTTTCGGCTTCGAGCCAGACTGACGGCTTCTGATTTAAATTCTTCTGTGTATGCATTTGCTTTGTTGGGCATTTAATGTTCTCCTTATCGTGAAACAGTTTAATATTTTCCTGTCCAATAAAATGAGCAGGATCACTATCTTGTTTACCATTCTAAGGATGAATTTGCCAGGGACAAGTGCCATGTCAATGGAATCGAAAGCTTTTTGAGTCTTGCCAAAAGGTGGCTTGCTAAATTTAATGGCTTAACTGATAATAAGTTCTTTCTACATCTCAAAGAGTGTGAGCTCAGGTTTAATCACAGACAGAAAAATAACTTATTTCCTGTCATGTGGAAAACTTGGATTGCTTAAATCTGCTAGTCTAGACCCAAATATTATATGAGCACTGTTGAACTCAATATTATCGACTCGACTTCAACCAAATCTCACAATCTGAAAAGTTTGAAAAAACATGATTTTCTTCTACAATATTTGGAATAACGTTAATTTTCTTTAATATATCGGCGGGTTGTGGTTGCAGACCAACAAAAACCACAACCACATTTTTTTCTCTTAGATAGTTAATGACCTCTTCCATCGCATACAATCCAGACTGGTCCATGCTAGGAACGTTTTCCATATGAATAATTAGAACCTTCATATTATTAGCTAACTCTTTGCATAAATCTTCAAATTTTGAGACAGCTCCAAAAAAGAGTGGCCCATATAACTTCTTAATATATACCCCATGCGCATAGGCAGTCGAATCATCTTTTTCATCTTTTATTTTTTTAATTGTAGCGCTGCTTTCAACAAAATCACTGACTTGCTTCATGAATAAGACACACGCTAAAATAGTTCCCACACCAACTGCATGCAATAAATTCCCAAAAATTGTAATTAAAAGAACAGCTAATAAAATAGCCGCATCTTCTTTAGGAATACTTTTAATATGTTTTAAACCTTTGTAATCAATAATTCCAATACCTACAGTTATTAAAATACCTGATAGAACGCTCAAGGGAATGTAAGCAGCATACTTACCAAGTCCCAATAAAATAGCCAGTAATATCAAAGCATGCACAAAACCTGACAAAGGCGTCTTGCCTCCAGATTTTATATTGACAACAGTACGCATCGTTGCTCCAGCTCCAGGCAAACCACCAAAAAGAGCCGCTACTGTATTGCCAATTCCCTGGCCAATTAATTCTTGGTTGCTGTTATGTTTTGTTTTAGTGATATTGTCAGCAATGACCGAAGTTAGCAGGGAATCAATGGCCCCAAGTGCTGCCAAGGTAATTGCAAACTCTAATACAGTCCAAGCCATATTAAGAGGCACTTGAAACAATGACTCAAGCTTTAAGCTTGGGATCCCAGAAGGGATATCACCAATAACAGGCACTTGTAGTGCAAACAAGGATGAAATTATTGTCATAACAATGAGTGCAACTAAAGTGCTCGGCACTGCTTTAGATATTTTTGGGAAAAGGTAAATAATTAACATCGTCAACCCACCTAAAATGGCCGATTGCATATTAAGATTTAACAATGAATCAAAAATGTTTAAAAAAACCTCAGCTGTACTGCTGGGGGATGAGTAGCCTAGAAATGGATGAATTTGATATATAATAATGATAAAACCAATACCTGTCATAAAGCCTGATACAACAGGATAAGGGATATATTTTATATATCTTCCTATTTTTGTAAGGCCAAATATTATCTGAAAAACTCCTGCAAGAATAAATGAAGTAATAATAATGCCCATACCATTTTGTAAGCTGCCAGATATTTCAATAGCAGATGCGATAACCATAGCAGATACTACTGTCATAGGTCCGGTCGGACCACTTACTTGCGTAGAAGTTCCACCAAAAACAGCCGCAAACATTCCTAGAATTATAGCTCCATATAAACCTGCAACAGCTCCCATGCCTGATTGCACACCAAAAGCCAGCGCTAATGGCAAAGCTACAATGCCCGCTGTTATACCACCAAATAGATCTCCTTTGATGTGCTGTAAATTCAACATTCTTTATCGCTCTCGTGTTTAAAAATAGTTTTGTGTTTTTCCTATACGACGGATGAAAAATTTCCACTTTCATCATCATAAACAAACAGTTCTGAATCATTTAAATCGTAGTACCAACCGTGTATCTTCAATTTACCATCATTGACACGTGTTTGAATCCAAGGGAAAGACATCAAATTTTTCATAGATTGATTGATAGCGTGGCGTTCACAGGTATCATAACGTTCATTTTGCGTGGTCAATTCTTTATCCTCAACGATATTATTTCTAACATGAGCCAATTGTTTCATCCATTTTGCTATAAAAGTTTCATGGTTTAATAGATCTGCACCATCTACCAAAGCTTTGATGCCACCACACTGTGTATGGCCTAGAATAATAATATCTTCTACATTTAGTCCAGTCACTGCAAATTCCAACGCAGCACTGGTGCCATGATAGCTTTCATTATCTTCGCAAGGTGGTACCAGATTAGCTACGTTTCTAATGACAAACAGATCCCCTGGCTGACAATCTAGAATTATCGTGGGATCTACTCTAGAGTCGCAACAAGAAATAATAGCAATTTTAGGGAACTGGCCATCTTCAGCCAATTTTATAAAAAGCTCCTTATTGTCCTTATAATAATTTTCACGGAATCTTTTATAACCTTTGATTAGTTCATTTTTTGTTCGCATGCTCTTTCCTTTTAGCTGTTAGTTTCATACCCACTCACCTTAACACACCTGCCATATTAAGTTTTTACGGAAGCAATGAGCTGAATGCTTATCCTCAGTGTTAAGAGGAAATTTTATTTTCATCTCTTCAGTGTAGAGGTTAATCTAGAATAAGTTAAATGAGAAATTCTAATTCTTTAGATTAGAAAGCCTAATTGTAATGCCATGTAATATCTTCAAGGCATTCTTTCTGTACTACCTACCATCCAAAACACCAAGAAGCTTAAATCTTGGTGGCATCGTATTGACTAATCGTATTATGCACATTAGTATAAAAAAATGTATAAAATATATTACAACTATTAGAAAAACCAATGTCACTTGACACCATTTCTCTGCAATGCTTTATTGCAGTAGCTGAAACTGGCAATTTTACTACAGCATCACAAAAAGTTGGGCGTACACAATCGGCGGTCAGCCAGCAAGTAGCCAGATTAGAAGCTATTCTTGACCGTCAGCTCATTGTACGAGGGAAAATCTGCTCACTAACCACGGATGGTGAGGTATTTCTTAGTTATGCTCGAAAAATTGTCACTCTTTGGCATGAAACCATCGACAGGTTCAAAGAACCGAGCCTTGAAGGCGAAGTTAGCTTTGGCTTGCCTGAAGATTTTGCTAGTGTGTTTTTATCAAGCGTTCTGGTTGACTTTAAAAGGTTACATCCACGCATTTCGGTCAATATTGAATGTGACTTGACGGTTAATTTATTTAATCGATTCAGGAAAAATGAATTTGACCTTGTGCTTGTTAAAATGAACAGCCCTGATGAATTTTCTTATGGCACCAAAGTCTGGTCAGAAAAACTTGAATGGGTTGGAAATGGCGATCTGGATGATGTGCTCGAACCTATTCCTCTTGTGTTGTCACCTCAACCTTGCGTGTATCGAAAAAGAGCGATTGCTGCTCTTAATGGTTTAAACACGAAATGGCGTATTATTTTCTCCAGCCCCAGTTATGCTGGAACAGTGGCTGCAGTTAGGGCAGGCATGGGCATCACCGTATTGCCAAGAAATATGATCCCCGATGATTTGAGCATTATTAATGAAAAAAATTATTTTGAACCCTTAGATAATACGGATATTTCTTTACTTAAGCACAAAAAAAATAATCCAGTTATTAACTCATTTGAAAAATTTGTTCTGAAAAATCTTGGGCTATAAAAAAGGTTGGGCAAATACTGGGGATTTTAAATTGTTTATGCCCTTTCTTCTACAATAAATTATTTCTTTAAGACCTGCTTATTAAATAGGCTCATGCGCTAAGCGTCGTAACAAAATTTCCAGAAAATTATATAATTTTGTCGTGTAAAAAACACAAGCAAACTGTGTTAATTTTCTAATAATACGCTATTTGTAGCATAACATTTTTTAATTAGAAAATCTAATTATTTAAATAAAAATTATTCATTTTACTTATTTAAAATCTTGCCTAGTATTGAAATTACGATTTCATCTAATCAAATTTACTAAGGATTGATTTATGAGCACCGAAGCTAAACTTAATTTCAAAATTAGTTACATCACCTATCTAAGAGAAAAAATTAAACACGAAGAAAAGAAAAATTTTTTATTATTAGAGTCTCAAAATAAACTCATAAAAAGATAACAAATCTTAATTTTTCAAAATTAGTAAACTTACATAAGGGGATAAATATGAAAGAAAGTAAAAGCATAGAAAATTACATTGAAAATATAACCTATCTACAAGAAGCACTAGAAAGAGAAGAAAAAGAACTTCTGTCTCTATTTGAAAATTGGAAACAGATATTATAGCTTTAACTTTACAGTACTTCCTGAAAACAGTGATCTAGAAACCAGCATAAGGAGAATTTTTATGTTGAATAATCAAAAAAAACATGATTGTGTTAAAAGTATTTATATCTTTAACAAGACTCAGCAAAGAAAAAAAAGAATACACTTTAATTTTATATGAATCACTTCGTATTTTGGCTTGAGCTTGCTTACACGAGGAGAAATTTTAAATTTCTCCTCGATTTTAAAGTTTTGCGTCTCGCATACTATTTCTTTCGTGCCTTCACTTAGATGCGCAAGTTTAATTAAATAATGTTATTTTTTTCATACTATGGCAGCAACTCATTCACTCACACTTGAAACCCTTGGCAAGTAAAGCACAAAAACTTGCGGCCCATAAAAATTTAATCTACAGTCGCACAATAAATGATTAATCACTAGGTAATTTGATGAGTCTAATAATTAAAAGATTGTTAATATTAAGCTTGCTTGTATTGAATTCTACAGCTTACTCTCTTAATGTTTGCTTGGCTTTCAAAACACTGCTCTCTGCATGGGTCATAGGTACTGTCCATGCTGCAGGTGCCGCACAGCAAAAACCGTTCATGGATGTATGTAATCCTACCGGCTCCACAGAGACCCTTGAGGTCATGCTTGCACCTCATGGTGATGAAATGTGGGGACAGTACTCAATAACACACATACCACCAGGGCAGACCCGAAGGATCAAGACACAACTATGTGATGACAATGGGGTATGTTTAACTGCAGAGCATCTTGCAGTTAAACTCGCTGGAGAAACCACCACAGGAACGATAGTGAACCTGTCAGCATTATTTAAAACAACATACGCTTTAATTTATGACTGGCAAGAAAGAATATTCCGACAGGCTCTTGATCCATTAAAAAAAGGAGAAGCAACCATAATCGGACATAGCAATAAGGCTTATACCTGCCCACATTCATAACTCGTCTGAAATTTCTTGAGCATTTATGCTAACCTCTTCTGTGTATAAGATGGTTAATTTATAAGAATATTTGATGAATTTGCTGGTTAGACATTCGTGGCTCTGAGATTAAGTCATGAGGCCTAGTCTTTGAATGCTTGCCAAGTTTTAGAGCAAGCGCTATGCTTAGCCTATAAATGACTTTAAAATTTACACTTTGAAAAAACAAACCCACCAAGTCAAACTGAGCATCGCACCTTACGATAACGAGCGGTTAGCTACTTTGTGTGGCCAGCATAATAAATATATTGAACAAATCAGCGCTCATTTTAGTGTCTCCATCACTCAGAGAGGCAATGAGTTTCTCATTGAAGCTTCTGCTCCAAAGAACCTAAGGAGCACCCAGCTTGTGTTAGAGGAACTGTACAAACTGACAGAAACCGATCAGCTAAGTGCTGAAACTGTTTTCTTAACTTGCAAAGAATATGAACAAGCACCACAAACAACTGAATTAAACGAGAACAAAGATGTCAAAGTGTCCATTCGCACTCAGCGCAACGTGATCCATCCCAGAAGCCTTCATCAACAGCAGTATGTCGAAAACATAAAAAACTTTGATGTCAATTTTGCCGTAGGGCCCGCTGGCACTGGCAAAACCTACTTAGCTGTTGCTGCTGCTGCTGCTTTTTTAGAGCAAGATATAGTGCAACGCTTGGTTTTTGTGCGACCGGCAGTTGCTGCAGGCGAAAAGCTTGGCTTTTTGCCCGGAGATATGGAAGAAAAAGTATTGCCCTATTTACGCCCTTTGTATGATGCGCTGTATGACATGATAGGCACTGAAGGCGTTAATAAACTGATGGAAAGAGATGTCATTGAAATAGCGCCCCTAGCATTCATGCGAGGGCGTACCCTAAATGATGCCTTTATTATTTTAGATGAAGCACAAAACACCACTGAAGAGCAAATGAAAATGTTTCTGACTCGCATGGGTTTTGGCGCTAAAATGATTATCACAGGCGACATCACCCAAGTAGATTTGGATAAGGGTGTGAATTCAGGCTTAAAACATGCTATTCAACTGTTAGAGACTGTTGATGGCTGTTGCTTTAATTACTTTGATGCCAGTGATTCTGTACGGCATCCTTTGGTAAAATCTATTCTACATGCTTATGAAAAAGTGCCTCATGGATAAACCAACTCTTTCAATTGACATTGAGATTGACAACACCCCAAATAACGATTATCCCTCAAAGCAAGACATTTGTGGTTGGGTTGAAGCTGTTATGCAAAGCCGTATTCAATGTGCGTCTCTGGCGATTCGCATCATTGACCGAACCGAAATGCAGTCGCTGAATCACCAATATCGTGGCAAAAATATGCCTACCAATGTTCTGGCATTCCCAGCACCAATACTGCCTGACATACGAGATCATATACCGTTGCTTGGTGATATTGCACTTTGTGCAGATGTGATTATAGATGAAGCCCAAGCACAACAAAAATCACCTGAAGCTCACTGGGCCCATATGGTGATTCATGGCTGTCTGCATTTACTGGGATTTGACCATATTGAGTTGCAAAAAGCCCAAATTATGGAAAGTGAAGAGATTCACATTTTGTCACAACTAGGCTACCATAATCCTTATGAGGAAAACGCATGACAGATGAACCACAACAGGAGCACCCGCCATCCTGGCTTACAAAACTCAGTCATTTGTTGCTCCGCGAACCACAAGACCGATTGCAACTGGTAGCGTTACTGAGAGACGCCAAGCAAAGAGAGTTATTTGATTCAGATGCACTAGCCATGCTTGAAGGCGTTTTAAATGTGTCAGATATGCGTGTTGAAAGCATCATGATACCGCGTAAATCTATGATTTGTATCAAATCTAGCGACTCATCTGAAAAATCTTTGGATACCATCATCCATAGCAAGCACTCTCGTTTCCCTATTTTTGATGAACACGAAAGAGAGGTGATTGGTATTGTTCACGCAAAAGACATATTGCGAGCAGCTCTAAACCAAGAAATGTTTGAGCTGGAGAAATTCAAAAGACAACCTGTATTTATTCCTATCAACAAGAGACTTGATGTTCTCTTGAAAGACTTTAAAGTCAGTCAGAACCACATGGCTATCATCATTGATGAATTCAATGCAGTGGTTGGTCTAGCTACCATTGAAGATATATTAGAGCAAATTGTGGGCAATATTGAAGATGAATTTGATGATGCCCAGAACTCAAAAGCCAGCTAAAAAATAAGTTCTTCCTCGTCTGCAGTTGCTCACATAAAGACCATAAAAATTTTTTCGATGACCGAAAGTCTGATTAAAGCTCAAAATAATACCAAACTATAGAAATTACGCTACGCTATATTTATAGATATACAACCCAAAGAAGAGATAACAAGATAATCTACTTGCAGTGCAGATATAAATAGATCATTGCTGCCACCAGCAAGAAGCGGTATCCTTTGAGTTTCGAGTAATAGGTATGATCAGAGAGGCTATGAGCGAACCATATAATCCAGCAGATATCGAAGCCAGCGCACAGCAAAACTGGCTCGACAAAAAGTGCTTTCAAGTCAACGAAGATCTCAACAAAGAAAAATTTTATGCACTCGCTATGTTTCCCTACCCAAGTGGTACATTGCACATGGGGCATGTTCGTAACTATACCCTGGCAGATGTTGTAGCCCGCTACCAACGTATGCAAGGGAAAAATGTCTTACAACCTATTGGCTGGGATGCATTTGGTTTACCAGCGGAGAATGCCGCTATAGCACATCAAGTTCACCCCAGTGTTTGGACTGATCAAAACATTGAGCAAATGCGAGGCCAATTTAATAGGTTGGGGTTTGCTTATGACTGGCGGCGTGAGCTGCGCACTTGCGAACCTGACTACTATCGGTGGCAGCAATGGTTTTTTATTCAATTATTTAAAAAAGGTCTGGTCTATAAAAAGCTCTCCAAAGTAAATTGGGATCCTGTTGATCAAACTGTACTTGCCAACGAGCAAGTCATTGATGGCTGTGGCTGGCGCTCTGGGGCCCCTGTAGAACAGCGTGAAATTTCTCAATG
This sequence comes from uncultured Legionellales bacterium, assembly GCA_964352915.1. Classification (GTDB taxonomy): domain Bacteria; phylum Pseudomonadota; class Gammaproteobacteria; order PIVX01; family PIVX01; genus CAYGTQ01. The sequence continues at coordinate 3,524 of CAYGTQ010000050.1, read as the reverse complement.
GTTTCTTAAAATCACAGCATACGCTGATGAGCTACTGCAAGATATCGAAACACTTGATGATTGGCCTGAGCAAGTAAAAACCATGCAGCGCAATTGGATTGGCCGCTCAGAAGGCACTGAGATCTATTTTTATATACAGCAAGCCACTGATGTCGCTCGTCTGAAAACATTTACAACTCGAACCGATACCCTGATGGGTGTAGAATTCATTGCCATCGCCACTGATCACCCTTTAGCAAAACAGGTGGTTGCAAATAACCCTGAAGTTCAAGCTTTCATTGAGCGCTGCCAACATACTCGAGTAGCTGAAGCCGATCTGGAAACTATGGAAAAAGAAGGCATTGACAGCGGGCTGACTGCAAAACACCCTATTACGCAAAAGCCCATCCCTATCTGGATAGCTAATTATGTCCTCATGAGTTACGGCACAGGTGCTGTGATGGGTGTCCCCGCACACGACGAGCGCGACTTTATATTCGCAACCAAATACCACCTACCTATCACTCAAGTCATCCAACCAGACGATGGAACCATGTGTGACATAACACAACATGCTTATGTCGGTGCTGGCGTTTTAATCAATTCTGGAGAATTCGATGGCTTACCAGCTTCTCAAGCTATAGCTCAAATCAGTGATTATTTACAAGAGCACCAACTTGGGGAGCGTAAAGTTTGCTATCGCTTGCGTGACTGGGGTTTGTCCAGGCAGCGCTACTGGGGCACTCCTATTCCCATGATACATTGCCCCCAGTGTGGTGATGTGCCTGTAGCTGATGAAAATTTACCCGTACTTTTGCCTGATAATATTGACACCAACAACAACCACTTATCCCTTAAGCAAATTCCAGAGTTTTATCACTGTGCCTGCCCTCAATGTGGCGGAGATGCTCAGCGTGAAACCGATACATTTGACACTTTTGTTGACTCATCCTGGTACTACGCACGCTTTACATGCAAAAATCAAAACACAGCTATGCTCGACGGACGTGCAAATTATTGGGCACCCATCGACTACTATATTGGCGGTGTTGAGCATGCGGTACTGCATCTGCTATACGCGCGTTTTTTTTACAAATTAATGCGCGATGAAAATCTGGTCAATGCCAATGAGCCTTTTAAAAAACTGCTTACATTGGGCATGGTGCTTAATCAAGGCGAAAAAATGTCTAAGTCCAAGGGTAATGTTGTGGCCCCTATTCCTTTGATTGAAAAATATGGGGCTGATACTGTTCGTTTGTTTATCATTTTTGCCGCGCCACCTGAGCAATCACTGGAATGGTCACCTCATGGAGTCGAAGGCGCTTTTCGCTTTCTAAAAAAGCTATGGGCATTCAATTTAAATCCTCTGAATTTGGATGCTTTTCGTGATGCTGAACAAAATGATATCAAAACAGTCGTTCATTGGGACGCAGCTACCGAAGATCAAAAATCCTATAGAAGAGAGATCCATACGATTTTATCACAAGCTCACCGAGACTATGAGCGCTCACAATTCAATACCATCGTATCAAGTGGCATGAAGCTCTTTAATATTATTAACAAATTGAGCAAAGGTGAACCTAACCTTATTGATAAGTACATCATTTATGAAGGCTACACCATTTTATTAAGGTTGTTAGCTCCTATTGCTCCGCATATCACTCATCATTTGTGGAAAAACATGGGCTATGATCGCTTTATTATCGATGCGCCCTGGCCTAAAGTAATCAAAGATGCTTTGAAAGAAGAGCAAATGAGTTATGTAGTGCAAGTCAACGGCAAATGGCGAGGCACACTGAGTGTTTCTGCTAATTGGAACAGCTGTGATATCGAGAAAAGTGCTTGCAGCCAAGACTACGTCACTCTGTATGTTGGTAATAAGACACTTCAAAAAGCCATTGTAATTACTAAAAGAAAGCTTATTAACTTGGTTTACACATGACAAAACACTATTTTTTTTCGCTGAGTGCTTTTATATTGCTTGCATTATTAGGTTGTCAATTACCCACGTCTGACATGATTTTCAATACATCTCTCCCTATTTCTCTGCACAGCACACCTAACAGCCAACTAAGCAAAATTCTTAGGAAAAAAATCAAGACCAATACTCGACGTCATGCTCTTCGCGCTTATCTATATAAAGAAAATCTATTCACCTCTCCTATCACCATAGGCAGTGATGGTCAGGCACGAAGTTATGAAATTAAATTGTCAGTCGACGTGATTGTAAACGACAAAGAAAACAAAACAACACTGTTGCGCAAGCATTATATCAAATCACAACAAGTCAACATGCCTTCTCAAAATACATTGAGTGTCGACAGTGAATTGAGTAAACACAAGTACAAACTGTATGAGATATTGGCCAATAGCATCATCTTGGACTTCCAAAAATTACAAAAAAATGCACCTTAAATATGAAACTTTATTACCACCAACTAGAAGCACATCTTAAAGCGCCTTTAAAAAATTTGTACTGGAGTTATGGTGAACCTGAAATTATACGTCGTCAAGCTATCGCTGCCATATTAAATCATTCGATCAAACAAGGGTGGTCACCTGCTGAAGCACATATCATTGACAAATATACTGCACAACAGGATATATCATCCATGCTGCATACCGCATCACTCTTTCGACAAAAGAGAGTAATTCATCTCATAGTCCTACATGCCAGCGCTCATAAATGGCTTGTCACTGAATTAAATTCTCTTGAAAGCCCTCAGGATATAATTATTGTACAGTCAATCACAGCACCAACCGCAACTCAGTTGAAAACATTAAAACATGCTGTCACTATCCCTATCTACCCATTTTTTGCTAATAAAATCCCTTTATGGATTTCCCAGAATTTAAAAAATAGAGGGATGCATGCTCATGGCAGTGTGATAAGAAGCATGATGATACTTGCTCAAAATGACGAAAACACATTAATGCAAATGATTGAAAAATTATATGCTGCTTATGGAGCAACTAATCTTGCCATGGAGATGCTAAATATCCTTAATGACAGCGGCTCATTTGACGTAAATAATTTACAAGAAAACATACTCCAAGGTGATGCAGCTATTATCCATGAGGCACTTCAATCTATTAAAAAGAAAAATATTGCTGTCCCACTTGTGTTGTGGCACATAAGCCAATTGGTCAGAAACTTACTTCTAGCAAAAGGAGCTGTTGCACAAGGAGCTACTCAAGCTCAAGCTCTCCAAGCACAATCTATTCCTCCTTTTAAGCAGAGCAGCTACCAACAATTACTCAACGGTTGGACAGCTCTAGAATGGCAAAACTGTCTTAACTTTTGTCACGCCATGGACAAAGCAAGCAAACAATTTAACAACAGCATGATCTGGTGCTTAATAGAAGAGCTTTCTATCATTATAGCTCAACAAGATATAAAACAACTGAACGCCTTAATAAAAAAAGCATTGTAATTCATTATGCTTTATCGTGTCTGAATTGATTATTATCAAGATATTACATATTGAGCTGGACCCCAAAAGCAAACCAGTATTAAGGAATTTAGAGATAGGGGTTGTACAATA
>CAYGTQ010000049.1:0-12300 GCA_964352915.1 uncultured Legionellales bacterium | reverse complement strand
ATATATATCTGCAATTTTATCTAAAACATCATGAAGATCTTGCAATACCAGGGCGAGTTCATATATACAGCCCTAACCTTAATCCTATTGACAGGTTATGGAAAATTATGAATGTAGAAGTTAGAAATAACCATTATTTTGCTTCTGCTAAAGAATTTAGACAAGCCATTCGGCGCTTCTTTACTGACATCATTCCTAACATCAAGCACAAGCTTAAATCTAGAATCACTGATAACTTTCAAGTACTACATCTTGCATCTTGAAATGCATTGGGTATAGCTAAATTATTACCATCTACAAAACGGTCGTTTGCTTTAAATTTAAGTCCAAAGCAACTATCCAAACGTCTCGAGAGTAGGCCAAGAGCACCTTGATTCAGACGATTGTTAAAACCAATAGTTACACGGTCGCTCACGACTGTGGAGGTCTGCTTTCATCAAAGTAGACTTCCTACTCTCTTGCAGACTTTATAAAACAATTTCAACTTACAATAGTCACGCGCTCATTATAGATGAAACTCATTAATTTTTTTTCTAAATTATGGTAATCTATATCTGGCCCGAATGTTATCTGCAACAATTCAAAATTCATTACAAGAAATTTAATTTGTGAATCACAAGCTTCTTTAAATAATTTAAAGTTGCGATGTCTGGTAAATAAATAAAGATCTTTCCAGCTTTCATTTCGGCTAAGACATTGATTGATTAAAAGATCATGGCTTTCTTGTTGAGAAAGCGTCCGGTAGTAGATTTCACTTCTTATACTAGGATCAAACGATGGAGCAATTAACAAGCTGATCTTAAAAAAACCATCATTATGAGCATCGAATGATTTTTCGGTGTGCACATTTTTAAAAAAACTTATTGGTATTTTAGCGCGTGGATATTTCATCTTAATCTTGTGAGCAATTAAAGTTTTTTCCAGTTTAAATTTTTTAACAGCTCTAATATCTAAATAAATAGTAGATGGTATCGCGACACATTTTCTCTTTTGTATCATTACTCTATCATCACTAATATACGATGAATGGCCCTCAGAACATAGGCCAGCACTTAATGTGGTTTTGCCTGATCCAGGGCTACCTAAGATGATAGCTGCACTGTTATTAGGCAAAAGTATACTGTTACCATGAAAATTAACCCATTCATTAATTTCAAAGTAATTGATATAAATTTCTTTAATCAGTCTCAACACATATTCTTTAGTTACATCATTTTCACAATAATTGATGATATAAAAATCATAATTATTTTTAAAAAGAATTGGATAACCTAGATTAAACTCATCTAATGGATAAAAAAGACTGACATTTTTAACCTGTATAGCTAGTATTTTTTGATTTAATATGAATTTTTGATATGAGACTTTAAATGACTGGTGATTTCTAATCAGTATTTTAATAGCTTCAATAATAGTATCATTATTAGCAAAAAAAATATTGATTTTTCGCTTTGTTTGCTGGGTAATGCTTGATTTAAGCCAAAAGGTATCAACATGTCTTATAAATGTAAATAAGAGTTTTTGGGTGCTAAAATGTAACTTAAATTGCAAATAGTTTGAATAATTTCTTTTAAATGAGAAGAAATTGGTTTTGGCATAATCATTGAAATTATGAATTAAAGAGTGGATATTATCCAGAATAGCTTGGTCGTTATCCACTTAATTTCCATAGTGATCGGTAGATTTTATTATTTTGAAGTAAAAACTCATGGGAACCCACATCGCTTATTTGCTTCTCTGACAGAACAATAATTTTGTCAGAATGTTGTACAACTGATGATAATCTATGATTGACCACAATAAAAGTTGATGAAGTTAAGAAGTTAAATAAAACTTTATAAACTAAAGCCTCAGACTGAAGATCTAAGTTAGAAGTAGCTTCATCAAGTATAACAATTTTAGGCTTTTTAATTAGCAACCGTGCGATTAAAATTTTTTGCTTTTGTCCATCAGATAAATTATCACCAAAAGTCATAATTTTTGAATGAATACCGTTAGACAAATTTCTTATTAAATCATTTAATTTAAGCGCTTGTATGATTTTTTCAAGATATCTCTTTTCATAATATTCACAGCCATAGGTTAGATTATATAGCAACGTTTCAGTAAATAAACCTTGATTTTGCGCTAAAACACTAAGATTTTTTGAAAGACTGACGTATGATAAATGACGCCTTTCTATATTCCCTATCTTTATCGAACCTTGTTTAGGTAGTAAATGACTAATAAGACAGCAAAGTGTGGATTTGCCTACCCCAGAAGGCCCAACAATAACAGTTTTTGTCCCATGCTGAAATGTATGACTAACTTCACTTAAGATGTTGACAGATTTACCATAACCAAAACTTACATTATCCAGCTCTATTTTTCCAGGATCAGAAAGACACTCAAAGCAAATTTTACCATCATTCAATAGAAAATCTTTACCGTTTTCTATTGATAAAATAGCCTTTATCTCCTCAATACTTCTTCTAATATTTCGAAAAACTAAAGAGAAGGAATAAATAGGACTGATAATACTGACGAGCAAAGCGTTGATCAAAATAAAATCATATACGGTGATTAGATTGAGCGTAACGCGATGGTAAGACCAAATCGTTATATAGCCAAAAATTGTGCTTATGATTAAAGTCTGTATAAGATTTGATTTAGCGACATATATTCTGTTTTTAATTTCTAAGGAAGCGCATAAATCCAATTTATTGCCGTACTCATTTACTTCATTAATTTTCATACCTGACGTTAAAACCGTACTGATATTATTAAATCTATCATTAGCAAACCTAATAATCTCTTTTCTTGTTTGCTTAATCAATTTTTGGTAATGGATGAGTTGCTTACTAGATTGATGGTTTGTGTATAGAACGAATAAAAAAATTGACAATGAAATAATACCTAAATGAATACCGTATTGTATGGCTAACAAGAAACTGATAATGCATACTTCTATGACTATGGGTACAATTAAAAGCAAAGTTGTTAATATGAAATGTGGGGCTTCATTCTGTATTTTTTCAATCGTTGCAATTGATTCGCCAACTTCAGGCTTTGTAAAATTAATGTAAAATTTACTGATAACATGCGTAAAGAATTTTAAAGATAGATTTTTTTTCCAGTTTTCCAAAGCACTAGTGATTATTATTTCACGAATAAAAATATTAGTTTTCCCTAACATCCATAAAATTAAATAGACTATCAAGATAAAATGTTCTACGCGGTAGCCATTTGCTATGAGTTCTTGCCTTTCAATGAGGCTTTTAAATAAATAGGGTGTTAATATAGTCATGCTTGTTGATACGATGATAAATAACAATGAGATAATAATAGAAAATCTGTCTTTGGTATTTGACAGGGTATAGAAAGATAATAATCCTTTAAAAAATGGGCTATCCTTCCACATAATCAATATTCCAAAAAATTCTTTTCTATGTTTAAATTAAGGCACTTAATCTCGTCTAAAAAACGAGGAATCTTCTTCAATTTGCAGTTTCTTAAACTAAGATAATCTAAGTTTTTCATTTGTTTAATTGATTCAGGTAAATTTTTAATTGGATTAGCTCCTAAATTAATATATTGCAACTGTAGGCAGTGTGATATTTCCATAGGGATTGATTCTAAAAGATTTCTATACATAGATAGTTTTCTTAAATTTATAAGAGTGCTTATTTTTGGATCAATAGTGCTAATGCTATTTTTATAGGCAAAAATTATTTTTAATGATTTTAAACAGAAAATTTCTTTAGGCAAAGCATATAAGTTATTAGCAGCTAAATTTAGCTTTTTTAGATTTTTAAATTTTTTAAGAAATTTATAATTTTTGATGTTATTGCACCTGAGGTCTAGCCTTAATAAACTTGAGTAGAGACGAGGCGTTGAAACATTTGGCCATTGATTAATCCCGGCATAAGGAATGCGAAAATCAACAAGATAGGGTATCTTTTCAATACACAACCAAATTTCTCGCAACATTATTTGATTATGCCCTTCAATAAGACTCCGTGGATAATCTTGTCTGTCAGTAAGTTCAATAAATATTTCTTTATTTGATGACTCATGTAATAGCTCAATATAAGGTTTAGCTTTTAACAAGCTGACCAATTTTATCCAATACCTATTGGCAAAAATAGGATGGTTTTCTGAGATACACTTCTTTTTGATTTTAGATATTGATTTATATATGCTATGAGGCGGTTTACTATTGTACTGAGAAAAATCAAGCATAGAAGAGATAACTTTTTCAGCTGTATCCAAGTAATCACGAATAGGAGTGTCTATGCAAATAAAGTTAAATTGGGTGTTCTTTATTTTCATTTTAAGCTGTTTGATGGTTTCTAATATAATATTTTGGCCAAAATCATTGTTTTCAAAATCGAAGTCTCCTAATAAACAGATAAAGCTATTTTCATTTAAAGCTTTATTTTCTATCCAGTCTTCTATATAAGTAGGTATTCTATTATCTTGAACAATGGAAAATACTAAAACCTGCAAGCTCTCTTTTATGCTTTTGTTAGGCGTTAAAGCATCGTTATGATTAGTTCGCAATTGTTTCTTTATGAAATTTAGCAATTTGATACATGAAGGATGCTCATGTACGATAAATTCAAAATTGTTTATAGAGTGTTTATAATTCAAACTGTCTTCATGCGTGACTTTCAACATTGCTTGTAAATAATTAATTCATATTAAAGGATTAATGCATTGTATTCTTGGGCTTGGCTAAAAAGCTTTAATTCACTGGTTTATTGGCGACTTCTTCTTCTATCCCTTCATAAAAGTCGAAGTCAGCAACCTCATTTTTCATAAGTTCAATTAAAGGTAATAAATTGCTTTGTATGTCTTCACTAAAACTTAATTTCCCATCTTTGATCGTAAATGGAATATGTTCTCTAAAAATTGGATATTTTTTCATTAAATGTGTTAAGTAAACTCTAAACATATCATACCAGTCTGCAGTGGTTACTCCTAAGGCTAAGTGTAGAGAATAATTTTGATCGATTGTTCTTGTTTGGTGCCATAAACCAGGAGGGACATAGAGAATTTCACCAGCATTCAATATAAAAGTTTCTTTTTTATCATAATATTTTACAGAATTAAAAGGCCTAAAGTCATGCCTAGGTGTTTGGTTGATTTTATTACCAATACTCCATTCTTTTGAGCCATCTAGTTGTACAATAAATGTATGTCTTATGTCGTAGTGAGGTGTAATGCCCTCTGCCGGGTAAGAAGAATAATAAGCATTTGCAGTTACGTTGAAACGAAAAATTCCCATCATTTTTTTTCGCAATAAATCAATATTATCGTTAAATTGATCGATAGCACGCACTCTGACTGTGTTGCCATTTGCAGCTAAATTAATTACTCGCTCGCCTATTATTTTAGTGCTAATATAATTGGTTGTAATATCAACATATTTTTCAATAGGGATTCTACCTTTATCATTCATGCAAGTCACTGTCGGAAAATCAAAGTTATTATTTTTTAATAATCGAAAAAAATCATTTTTTTTGAATAAACAATAATTGAAAATTTTACTTTGTCGTAATACTAGTCCTTGTTGATTCCAGTACTCATGAAAAAAAACCTCTTCACTGGTTGAACCTAATAATTCTTTAAGCATGATTCACCTGTAATTTATTAGAAAATTCTTGGATAGCAGGGCACCTAGGATCTCCTTCCCCAAACTGTCCAAAATGATTATATGAAGAGCCAGGGCACCCACCATTACACATTGATCTAAAGGAGCATATACTACATACGGGATTCTGGATTTTAGTCTGTATCTTTTCCCTTAGTGCAGTAACAATTTTATCAGGCATATCTTTTGACAGATCGCCCAAACAAATTTGTTCCAAACAGCCACAAGGAAAAACAGTTAAGTCTGGATTAATATATAATTTAGAGATTCCTGTCCCGCAATTCATCATGTTTCTATCTATTTTTCGATTGATGTTTTGAGACATGGTAGGCCAATCAAACATCGTTGCTATACTTAATCTCTCTCGGTTTCTAAAGTTGGCTTTGGTGTCTTTTACAAATCTATTCCATGAAACTGTATCAATTTGCTTTTGTAGCAGAGAGGCCCTTCCATAGACAACTTCTCTTTTTATCGTCCACAAATTATAGGGGATCTGGTTTAACACTTTATCTAAATCATACATCCCTGCAATATTTTTTTGACTTGCTGTACTAGCAATGACCACTTGAATACCATGTTGATGTAACCGTTCAATTGACTTTATAGTCCTACGAAAAGTCCCTTTGCCTCTTATAAGATCATGCTCGTCTTCGTTACCGTCTATTGAAATCTGTACTCTAAGCTTATCGCCACAAAAATCATAGGCTTTTATTAAGTACTTTGACCTTAAGCCATTGGTATTAATCATAAGCTTAGGAAAATATTCAGAAGCAATTTTACATATATCGACAAAATCTTTATGGAGTGTCGGTTCACCGCCGGAGATTAATATTTGAGCTTTTTGTGCGTAAGGAAATATCTTATCAACAGCTTCTCTGAATTGAGCAGCTGTCAAATAATCACTAATTCCAGGCCCAGAAGATCTGATGCAGTGGTTGCAAAACAAATTACATTTTCTAGTTATAACAAAATATAACTGATTTAGCTGAAGCATCCGTAAATGATCAATGTATCAATAACATTTTAATTACCAGCCAGCTTCACCTTCGCGCCATGAGCCACAACTATCTTCCGCTGTTTCTACATCTTCTGCCGTATTCTTCATGAGAGTATCAATTTCAGCGAAGTAATTGGAAACAGACTTTCCAATTAGTGCATCTTGCTTTGGGTTAGTTTTTTTCTCTTGTACTTTATTTTCCATTTTAATCCTTTATTATAACCTTGTACGCTTTCCAGTAGACCATATTTGTTCATAAAAATCAAGTCATATCGCGCTCAACACTGCAATAAAAATTTTTAATGTTAAGCCTCTTCTGATATAATGCAACTAGTCTGATTTATACAATATTTTTGATATGCGCCATGTTGCTGTTTAGATGTTGAATAGAGCATTGGAGTTTTTTATTGTGAAATACCCCTCTACACTTGAATGTTTTTCCTCATGCCGATTAACTTGGTTAAATTTTATCTGTTTATTTTTTTTGACGACTTACGCTCTCAACAAGGTTCAAGCGAAATGTCAACCTGAAAAGTATGAATTATTTATTGAAAACACTTCGCCTTGGCAAATTGAAGTTAGTTCATCATTTCATAATCAGTTTACTCAGATTTCAGGTAAGAAAAAAGGCACAGCTTGTTTAGATTATGAAAGCTTCATTACGAAGGTCAAGCGTAATCATCAAGTAGGCGGGGCTTTTAGCGTCGACACACCACTTAAAATTAACACAAAAAATCATTTTTTTATTCGTTTTGATGGAACGGTGATCCATAATAGTATTGAACATAAGCCACCGAAATTTATCTACGTTAAACCTAGTCCAGATTTAGAACGTGATTCTTGGAGCATTTGGGATTGGCTAGACTTTAAAAATTGACTCTGAAAATAACAGCACCTAAAGATTTATAAGTGTTTTTTGACTACAAGATTTCATTTTATGGCGACTGACTACAATTTTTCAAATCCTTTTGTAGATAAAGATTCTTTAGCGTTTTTATCTAATATCAGAAAACCATCATCTACATATTCAAAAATGTATGAGGAATATGTTAGCTGGATCGATAACTTTGTGTCGCAACCCAATATACTGATAGAGAGAAAGGGGGCTATTTGCCCATTTGTCAAAAAATCATTAATAGAAAACCATATGCTCTTAGTTGTCGTAGAAACAGATAATGATAATCCTACTCATGGGATAATAGTGATGAATAGTATGATTGATTCATTTATTCAGTGTTTCCCGGAAAGTGATAAGTTGAGTGAATATAAATCCTTAATTGTTTTTTTTCCTAACATATCAGATAAAAATCATACAAATTTTATTGAAAATACACATAGAACCCTTAAGCCAACATATGTTAAGCATGGACTTATGTTAGGAAAATTTCATCAATCTAGTAAAGCAGGAAGTGTACACAATAAAAATTTAAAAGTCATGAGAAGCCCCATGCCATTTTTTGCAATACGACGCATTTCCATACACGATATTATTTTTTTAGACCATCCAAGTTATAACGATAATCAAAAGATTTTTCTTTTAAATTATTATCATGATTTTTTATCGGCTAAATTATCAAAAGAAAGACGAATTAAATTAAAGTTGGCCTTAGATCAGATAAGGGACCGAACAGCAGAAAATGATATAAATTTTTAAATACAAGGGGATTGATATAAGCGTATATCCTAAACATGCTTACCCCAAAATGTATCCATAATTTTTTGGCTCAAAGCCGTTGGCTTGGTTGAGTCAACGGCTTGAGATTAACGGCCCTAATTGTTTATTTGTGACTTGTCATTGGATTAGAGCGCAAGTTGATGATATCTGCCTGTAGCTCAGTAATACGGCTGATGCATCGGTCGAATTGGCTTGTGGACTCATGAGAGCTTCTGCGAAATTAAATTAAAGTTGATTTTAGTTCATATTGTAGAGATTGAGCTCAGAAACCATGCTGTATATTGACAATACCCGCAATGATGTTGAATCTCATGTGGTGTTTGATTCTGAAGTTACGGTAGATATCAGATAGGATACGAAACCTTTTGAGCTCACAAATTTATGCTCCACGGTAATATGAACACGACTGTGTGCCCGGTTATCATCTTTTTGCTGTTGGCTTAATGCTGAGGGATCCCCACACAATTGTTCAATCACGATGCATTCTCTAATCGCAACCTACTAAGAGTATAATTTGGCGTACCATCCAAGTAATTATCATTACAGCGTTGCAACTGTTGGTTAATGATTCTTTTGCCAAGATAAACTAAAGATAAGACTCTTCGATATTTGATAGAGTTTGCTTGAAACTGGTAGTGTAAATTATTTTTTCAAAAAAATAGCCAACGACATAAGAAATGAATGCAGCAATCATGGCAATAAGCAGCAGCATTAAAATTCTTTTGGTTTGATCATCCCCTGCATTAGTAGACAGTAAACTGATAGAATTCCCACAATGAAGGAGAATATATTATGTCCAATAAAATCAAACAATGCACAAATGAATTTAAATCAGAAGCGGTAGCTTTAGCGTAAGGGATCGTGTAAAACCACGGAGCTGCCAATTTTGATGATAATGTGTGACGATGCTAACCCCAAGGCTGATGTATTAGTGTCATTACCAAGGGAAACTGTTGGTATAATTACCGAGCGACTATGTCGCAGCAGACTATCAGACGTCTAACAATCGATCAAGTTATAGAGTTTTCCAATATGAAATGAGTCTGAAGGTTGGGCTTGATTCCAGCATAAATTGAGTCTCAATTTGGTTGGTTATGGACATATTTAAAACAATCCTCATGATCGTAAGGATGAAAACGATCATGAAACTAGACGAACTTAAAACCATCACACAATGGGCAGATTTTTTATCAGGCAATCAGGCGGTTGCCTTTGTTGTGGTCACTGATAAAGATGAGCGCTATCAGTTCATTGAGAAAATGCTCAAGCGCTTTCATTATCAACAGCTCTCGCGCAAAGATAAAGGTGTACTTATTCAGTTTCTGAGCAAGCTCAGTGGCTATTCCAGGCAACAGTTGACTCGGTTGATTCAGCAGTATCTGAAGTTGGGCGGGCTTAAACGCAGGCAAGTGACAGCTCGTGGTTTTCAAACCAAGTACACAACTGGTGACATCAGATTATTAGCTGAGCTGGATAAACGCCATGATGCACCTAATGGCCTCATGGTTAAAAAGTTATGTAAACGTGCTTGTCATCAATTTCATGATGAAGCTTATCGCCGATTAGCAGATATTTCTGTCTCTCACATCTACAACCTCAAGCATTCTCAAAAATACAAAAAATATCGCTGGAACGTGAGCGATCATTTATACCCATGGTTGCGCTGATATAGCAGTTATGGTAATTGGATATTGAAGGGTAACAGTGTTTCTACTTCTTCGAGAGTGGTCATAGCTGGCAGTCTGGTGAAGACTTCACGTAGATAGCGGTAAGGCTCTACTTGATGTAACTTACAGGTTTCAATCAATGAGTAGATGATTTCCGCTGCCTGAGCACCTGCCACAGAGTTGCAGAATAAGAAATTCTTTCTGCCAATGACAAAAGGTTTGATGGCACGCTCAGTGAGCCCGTTATCGATATCGAGCCGTCCATCCTCCAGGAAACACACCAAAGTGGGCCACTGGTTGTCAGCATAGGTGAAAGCTTTGCCCAAAGGTGATTTGGGTAAGACTTTTGGTTTGTTCTGTTCAATAAATTGCCTGAATTTGTCTAAGATGGGTTGACTGTGTTTGAGTCGGTGAGCTTTGATGTCATCAGGCGCAAGCTTTAAGGCTTTGATGTCTTTTTCAACTTTGTAGAGCTTGGCGATGATGGCCACAGCCTTATGTGCCAGGCCTGATGACTTAACCACTTTGGTTATCTCATGAAACTTTCGGCGAGCATGCATCCAACAACCCTGTAGCTTGACAGCATGGTCTATGACGAAGGCGTCATAACCCCCATACCCGTCACAGTGCAGGTAACCCTCAAAGCCTTCTAACTGTTGCTCAAGCACGGTGTGGGCCCGTGATGGGTTGTAGTGATACATGACACTGCGTCTCTTGGGTGGTCCACCGATAAAGCACCACATAAATGAAGATGTCTGAGCTGCTCTATCAGGCTCTTTTAACACCTGTAGCCTGGTCTCATCTGCATAGGCCACATCATAGTGGGTGATTTCATATTGCAGGCATAGGTACAAAGGTCGCAGCAACTGTGATGATTTAATCATCCAGTGGGCGAGTGTGTTTCTCACGATATCAACACCCATACGCTGAAAGATGACTTCCTGGCGATACAAGGGCAAACCATCACAGAATTTAGCGGTGGCCACGTGAGCCAGTGTACCGGGGCTGGCCATGCTTTTAGGGATGGGCTGAGCGGGCATCGGTGCTGTTTTCATACTGCCTTCACATTGACGGCAGGCATACTTGTATTTGACGTGTTCAATCACCACCACCTTCTGGGGAATGATGTCCAGCTGCTCAGAGGTTTCTTCACCTATCTTGGTTAACTCACATCCACAGCCACACAATTTGTCTTCATCTGCCAAGTCATGGATGACTTGTTGGCGCGGTAACGCTTTGGGTAAAGGTTTGCGCCCAGGCTTTTTACGTGAATGCGCAGGGACTGTGATGGCTTCATCAGCTTGTATGATTTCTTCTTGATTCTCAGGCGGTTGGGCTTCATCAAATTGAAATTCGTATTGGCCATCATCACGATTATCTTTTTCTGACTTTCGCCCATAATGCCTTTGTTTGGCCAGAGCCAATTCTTGCTCTAATATCTTGATAAAGGCATCACGTTGTTCGAGCTTTTGCTCAAGAGAAACCACCAAAGACATCCATGCTTCAGTGCATTTTTCAGGTGTTTTTGCTTGATTTAACACAGGAAAATTATAACATAACCCTTCAATAATAGTCAGAAGTTTTTAATTCCGGATGCTGTTTTAAGGCATAAAAATCAAAGCCACGGGTTAACCAGTTAAATAAATCAGCATCTATCTCATAACTATCTTCCCCAATACCTTTAGGGAATTTAAAGCGTCCTTTCTCCAGCCTTTTGTACAACAGCATAAAGCCATTGTCTTCCCATAAGATGGCTTTAAACTTATCACCCGCTTTGTTACGAAACAAATACACCGTTTTCTTATCTTGTGGGTTCAAATGCAAGGACGCTACCACCAACATGCACAAGCCATCGATTGATTTGCGCATATCCACAGGCTTATCACCAATCAACACCTTCATGTCAGACGCGAGCTTTATCATGAGCTCAGACCTAGGGCTTGAAAAATATCATCATAAGTACCAGAGGATAAACCCAAGGGTAATTCCACGCTCATGCCTGAGGGAAAGTAGATTGAAAAAACATCTCGAGCGCTGGCTATCCTGGCAGGTGAAGTCTTCGGCTTTAACTCTGTAAATCCATCAGCTTCATGACCTTCAGCTGACTTCTGCTCTTGTAAATATTTACTACGCAAATAAGAAAATGTGTGCTTATTCAGGTTGTGCTGTTCACAATATGCTGTTTGACTTAAAGAACTCTTCTCACAGCACCTAATGTGCCAAAAATATTCTTTTTTAGTCCTATCATCTAGTAACTTAACCGCTCCATTATAATGCTTTGTCATCTTATCTCCTCTTCGCTAAGAACAACAAAGCCATTATCAAA
>CAYGTQ010000048.1:0-12427 GCA_964352915.1 uncultured Legionellales bacterium | reverse complement strand
TTATTAAGTTCATAAATCTTAACAATTTACTGTCCTCTAAAGCAGGGTAAGATCACTCCTGACCTTGAACCATGATGTGCCGACCTTGCGAATACAGATTCCAGGACCTTAGATGCACTCCGGCATTTATCACGAAGGCAGGTGGCCTATCTCAAAAACAAGGTCATTGCCTTTAGGGGATCC
Source organism: uncultured Legionellales bacterium (assembly GCA_964352915.1). GTDB lineage: Bacteria > Pseudomonadota > Gammaproteobacteria > PIVX01 > PIVX01 > CAYGTQ01. The sequence continues at coordinate 12,244 of CAYGTQ010000048.1, read as the reverse complement.
TCGGCCTTACCTGAGTGCCATCAGTTTAAACTTACTTCTGATTAAAACAAGTTCAACTCATGGCTGGGAATTAAGATACAAGGGGATCCCTAAAAGTTTAATTAGTTATCTGAGGAGTATGATGAGGGTCTTGTAAAATAGCATCTATAATAGTAGTCATCGATCCTTTTAGTTGTACAAGCTCAATATACGGCTCTTCACTATGGTCACATAATCGCTCAATAAGGGTGGGTATTTTTTCATATAATTGATCAATCTCACTTTGTTGTTCGGAGCTAAGAACAGTTCCTTCTAATTTTTCCTTCATTGATGCCATCATATCATCAAGCATGATTTGTTGGGAAAAAGATTGTCTCATTTGGCTGGCAAGTTTATCAAAATCAGAAAAAAGTTCTTGTGTATTTTCTGCGTCATTAATGATTGTATTTAACAGAGCGGTTCTTTTACGTTCTAAAGCCATTATTTGCGAGCTTTCCGGGTTATATGTAATGCCCAATTTGCTCATGTCTTGCGTCATTGCATCAATCTGGTGTTTCATGATATTTTCTAATGTAGAGAAAAGTTTGCCTTTGTTACCTTGCGTACACTGACTAAAAAGATATTCTTGTAGAGGTTTAATATATTTCGGTCCTAGATTGTATGTTTGGCAGAGTCCAAGTTGGTAGAAAAGAAAAGGGTCTTCCATGGCAGACAATAATTGTTCGGCTCGAGAAAAACTAAGATGATCTGACGGTTCCGATACTAGCAACTCAAATGCCTGCAATATTTCATGAGATATTTCTTTAAAAGGATTTAACATACCTATAGAGAAAAAGCCAGGCTTTAGTATATCATTCCAAACTAACAAACTCTTCTGGAGTCTATTCTCTATTTCATGTTTTTTGTATACATAACTCATATAAAATTCTGAGGAGGTTAATCCAATGTGTTCATATAAGCCTGTTTTATAGAATACAACGGGCTCCTCGATGACGAACCTCATGCCGGTTATCTCATGTTTTATCACGCCATTTTCTTCTGTAATTTTGCTTTCAACAGAAACACTTAGCCAGTGTTTTTCAGGAAATGCTTCTGGATCCTGGTCACGGATAGAAAAACCATTGTACTGAAAGCTTTCAGTCACAAGGATGCTACCATCATCTTGTTGCGTAAATCCAAGAGAAGTAGCATGACCTGGTGCGCTGGGAGTTGATCTTAATGCAATGCCTTTCTTCATAGTCGCGAAGCTTAAACTGGCTTTCCCTAAATTGCTGAATCCCTTTTGATTACCGTGCTGCAAAATGTAATCTTGGATAGCTTTAGATGTATCCAGAGAGCGAACCATGCTCGAGTATTGCTCAAAAGCCTCTTCTTTTTTAGTGTTTTCTCCAGCTTCGGGTGTGAGTGTGTACTCTATTTCTGCTTCATCAAGATAGATGCTACCAAAACGTAAAACATCTGTTTTAGTTTGCGCTAGCCCAGCCTGTTGGTCATGTCTATGTTCTGCAGTTGTTAATGGTGTTAAATCTTCACTATCCAGATGGATACTCAGTATATCAAGCTGTGCTTTAAATACATCGAGAGGTTTAGTTGATCGTAAAATTAGTGGCATAGGTATGGCCCGTATTCAAATCTATGTCATACAAGCATAGTACATACCAAATGTATGGGAGCTGTCCTTTCTCTTAAGAAAGCGTCATGATTATGCTGTTATAAATTTGTTCTTAAATCGATTGCCATGGTCAAAAATCGTCATTACCATCCAGTAAATGGGCATAAATCAGGAATATAATTTATTCATTAATAACACCATGAGGTACATGTGCTGTGGGCACATGCTGACTGGCTTGATGGCAATGAGTAGGTTGGTCATCAAAAAAGAAATCAGGCTTAAAGGCTTGCAGGAAATCTGTTTTAGGAAGGCCTCCGAGAAAAAGCGATTCATCAATTCTTATATCCCAAGCACGCAGTGTTTTTATCACTCGTTCATGAGCAGGCGCACAACGTGCTGTGACCAGCGCGGTGCGGATAGGAGGTTTTTTATCGCCAAATTTCAACTGAATATAGTGCAGCGCTTTAAGAAATCCTTTAAAAGGGCCATCCAAAAGTGGCTCATTGGCTAAACGTTTTTCACTGCGGGCAAAAGCCTTGAGGCCTTGGCTTTGATAAATTTTTTCTGCTTCGTCTGAGAATAAAACCGAATCACCATCAAAAGCAATGCGGATGTCATCATGCTCTGTAGCATGAGCTTGATTGGGTAAAATGGTGGCAGCAGCGCACCCCAGTGTCAGTGCTTGTCGGACGTCTTTGCGGTTGGTGGACAAAAATAAGTGGGCTGAGAAAGCATTGATGTAACGGTGAGGATCCTGACCGCGGGTGAAGGCAGCCCGCTTGATATTTAAGCTGTAGTGCTCAATGCTGTTGAAAACACGTAGGCCTGTATGAGCACTGTTGCGTGACAATAAAATGACATCGACCAAAGGCTCAGATTGGCCATCATTTAGGTGCAGTAATTTTTTAACCAAGGGAAAGGCCACACCTGGCTTTAAGATCTGAAGCTCATTATCGAGTTGATAATCAGCGTAGGCAGTTTCTCCTTGTTCGGCAAAAACTTGGTGGCTTTCCGTGAGATCGAACAAAGCGCTGGAAGCAACAGCACATACCAATTGAGGAATTTGTTCATTACGATCAGTCATGATTTTCAAAACGCCAGCTGTGCCAACCTTGTATCAAGGGGAAATAAAGCCCAAGCCAAATAGGGCGGGTTTCTTGTTGTTTTAAGATTGTAGCATAGGTATGCAGCTGAGAGGCGTATTGCACTTTAGAGCGTTGCATAAAGCTGTCTTTATGTTCACCAGACTCAGGAGTGGACAATTTGTAATCAACAATCCAACGGTTGTTGTTTTCGTCAATAAAAGTACGATCCATCACAATGCGACTGACTTCTCCACCTACAAGTCCTGTAAGCGCATATTCAGCCTTAGCTTCACGATGCCGGCCATCAATGAGCCATTGTCCTTTTGGATCGCTCAGAAGCTTCCTTAAGGCCTCCTGAAGGATATCTAAAGCCTCTTGCAGTTTGTTGTGAGGCACACCTTGGCGTATGAGCAATTGTTTGCAGGCTGTGATGGGGGGTGCTTGCTCCAGCTCGCTTTGTTCATAAAATGCCCTGCCCTCTACCATGGTATGCAGCAAACGATGCAACACAGTGCCTGTAAGGCGTTTGATTTGAGTTTGAGGTGATTGCCATACTGGGTGAGCTTGAGTGTAACTTAATGGGGGGGTATTTTTTAGCTTTTGGATTTGCTCCATGGGTAATCTTTTGAGGGAAACTTGCTCTTGTACTTTATTGGCTGTGTGAAGGGCGTGCTCTGACGCAAGCTGAGAAGGTATATGAGACCAAAATAGGTGGCTGAAGCTGCCTTTCCCCGGGAGCCATGTTTCATCATCCATTTCAGTGAAAAGATACAACTGAGATTTTGCTCTGGTAACTGCTACGTAAAAAAGTCTCAAATGTTCTTGATAAGATTTTTCTTTTTCTAAAAAGCTGAGAAAATCATAGACAGGCTCTTGTGCTTTGCTTTGGTTTGGCTTGATAGAAGACATGATAAATCTTGGTTGACCATCTAAAGCTAGGTATTGGCTCCAACGCAACAGAGGGCTTTCTGCTCTCAAATTTGCTTTGGCACATCCTGGAATGAAAACGCAATCAAATTCTAAGCCTTTGGCTTTGTGTATGGTCATTATTTGAACTGACTGATCTGCTGTTGTAGTTTGTTGCTGGCTGTATTGCCGACACAAAATAGCCTCTAAATCGGCCATATTAGCTTGAGCGTAGGTTTCAAGGGTGGCAAGAAAGCTTTCAACATCGTGGCATTCCTGAGGCTGCCTCAAGCATTGTGGTCCTTTGAGGTCAAGCCACAGCGTTTCTATGGCTTGTCGCCTGGATTGCCGCTCGCGTTCGAACAGATGCTTTTTTAGAATAGAGCGCAGCGCTGTCAAACGTTCTTGACCATCTTTGCTTAAGTGTTGTATTTGTTCAAGCGCAAGTATGTTTTGCCAAAGCGTAGCATTGATTTGGTGTTGTGCCAACGCGTGTAAGTCGTGCAATGTAAGGCCGCACCAAGGTGCTCTCAATAGGCTAAGCCAAGCTACGCGATCGGTCAGATCGTACATAGCACATGTCAGGGACCATAAATCTTGTATGGCCGGTTTATCGAATAAAGCATCAATATCATGAGCAGCATAGTTGAGCCCATGTTCTCTCAATTGGGGGATAATCGACTGTAAGTGATGGCGCGTGCGCACTAAAATCGCTATTTGCTTTTTTGGATCCTGCTCATAAATATTACGGATAACATGACATATGCTGGTTGCTTCATGATGTGAATTGTACACACTTAAATGTTGTATATGCGCCTCACCATCATTTTGCATTGCTTGAGCGGGGTTAAAAGGTACACTGCCGGTGTTGAGCTCAGCCTTTTTGGGGAAAATATCTTGGAAAAGCTCATTACACCAATAGATCAGATCAGGGTGTGAGCGAAAATTACTTACAAGTGTCAAAGATTTTGGTTGGATCTGAGCAATACCTTGGTCTTTAACTTTCAAAAATAAGCTGACTTCAGCATCACGAAATTTATAGATCGATTGCATAGGATCACCAACCACAAACAATGTACGATCATCGTTTGGTTGCCATTCAGAGATGAGTGTTTCAATCAATTTGAATTGTGTGATTGATGTGTCTTGGAATTCATCGATTAAGATGTGCTTAATTTGTGAATCCAAAAGTAGCGCTAGGTCGCTCGGGTATTGCCATTGTCCCAAAGCTTCCAGTGCACGAATGTTGATTTCTGTAAAATCAACTACATGCTGTTCGCGAAACACTAATTGTAGGTGTGCCACCAGTACTGGCAGCAAATCCACCAGATTGTCAATGTGTTGCCACTTTTCATCATCATAGTCTGATGGCGGGCAATGATTGAGATATGTCAAAGCTTGCAGTAAACCATCTTGTTGGGCTAAGTCAGCAATTAATGCCGCATGATTTTCTTTCATGGATTTATACAATGCTTTTTCATTTGCATCTTTGCTGATACTTGGCGCGGGAAAACCTTGTTTTTGATTCACCGTTTTGCGCCAGCTTCCACTTTGTGTTAATAAAGTCTGAACCACTTGCTGCCAGAATGCCATGCTGTCTTCGCTGAGCACAAAGCCAGATTTTTTTTGATGCGAACTTGAAAATTGTAATAATTCTAAGAGTGAAGATTTTAAATTTTTTGGGAATAAAGTGTGGATGCGAGAGATGGCATCTTTGGTCAGTTGCGATAAATGTTTTGAAAGTACTTTCCTGGCGTCTGGTGTGTTCTTGATTTCTGAAAGATAAGGTAACCATTGTTCGCGTTTGGCCAGAAGTTGACACAAAAGCTCATTGGCTTGATGGGTATTGTTGTATAGGTAGACAAGCAGCTCTCGTAATGGTTTTTGCCATACTGTCGGTGATTCCAGAGATTGCAGGCATTGGTTAACTGCTGTTTCGTAGTAAGGTTGGGCATGCTCAGTAATTTGGTAGTGGCTGCCCATTTTGGATAAAAGAGGCATGCGCTTGACTAAAAATGCGGCCAGCGAATCCAGCGTTTGTATTTTTAGACGGTGTGGGTTAGTTAAAATTTGCCAATTCTGCTTGGCATCTCTTTTTAAGACGTTGATAGCCAGCTGCCAAGTGGCTCGTTCATGAAGAGATTCTGGTGGTGTGGGCTGAAGAGATGCGAGCGATAGAGCGCTAAGAACACGATGTTGCATTTCAGCGGCAGCTTTTCTGGTAAAGGTCAGCGCTATGATTTCTTCAGGCTGGGATACGTGAGCCAAAAGCGATAAAATACGTTGGGTTAAAAGGTGGGTTTTACCTGAGCCTGCTGGCGCTTGTACGATCCAGGATTGATGAGGTATTAAAGCCTCTTGGCGTTCTTGGTGGTCGGACAGTGTTGGCGGAGTCATTTTATTCATGTCTGGTTTCTGTGATCTCATTGATGCGACATAAGGCTTGCAATTGGCAGGTACGACAAGTTTGTGCCCCATATTTTGGTTTAATATCAGCTGTTCCGTGTTTGAACTCAACGGCAAGCCTCTGTAAAGATTGCCCCCATTGTTTTTTTTGCTCAGGCCAACTGATGTCATCATCTATATCCGGCCAGGCGCGCAGGCCTTGAATTTCAGATTTTTGGTGACTGATACCTTTTAAGCCCATATGATTTTTATGGATTTGGGCAAATGCCAGTTGTTCAATGGGCAACTCTGACAGCATCAAATACAAAAGTAATTGGGGTTCATCAGGGCGTTCATCCAGCCAACTTTGAATATCACATAAACCAGTTTTGTAATCTATTAGTAGATATTGGTCATCACCTAAGCTATCAATACGATCCATACGTAGCTTAAGCGGTATGCCTTCAAATTCTGCCACCAATTTTTCTTCTAGACCATAAATTTTAAAATAAGGGCGTGCTAATTCAATTTGGCACCAAGCAGCAATCAGCTTGGTAACTACTTTTTTTTCTATATCAAGCAGGTGGTCATGATTTTTTTGCCATATTTTAGGAAAATAATCGTTGATGGCTTGTTGCACACAATCTTCAATAAAATTGAGGCGTTGGTTTTCATTGAGTGCTGCCAGCTGACTTTGAGAGCTTTTTTTCTGCCAGATAATTTCCATACTATGGTGAATGACGATGCCGCGATCGATGCTGTCAATGCCATAGCTTATTTCAGCATTTGGGTAGGCATTGAGGCGATGTATGGCAAATGCTTGAAAAGGGCATTGTGCTTGGTGCTTAAAGATCTGAGAGCCACCATGGATAGCTTCATTATGCACGATGTGTGGGCCTTGCTCATCATCAAGGGCTTCTAAATGAGTATCTATCCACACTTCTGTAGGTAAGCATGTTTTTGGGCAATCCTGCTTTGATAGCGTGGCATGTGCAATCAATTGGCTGGGGCGCAGGATCCTTTGCTGTTCTTGCTGATGATAGCTGTAATGCAGCGAAGGTGTGCTTCGGCGAAACCTAGAAAGCATGGTTTCACTGAATTTTTGTTCTTTTTCAACACTGACGTGCGGCAGGCGATATTTTTTTTGAAGTGTTATCGGGATTAGTGGGTTAGGGTTGGGGGGTTGTGGAAAATGATCTTGATCCATCTGACAGATCCACAATTTGTCAAATTCAAGGCCTGCGGCCTCTAAAGTGCCAAGAATTTGTATAGGGGCTTGCGGGCTTTGTATTTGAAATGAGACGAGGCTTGCATACAGCTTCAAGTGCCTGATGGCATCAGAAAAATTTATATGAGAGACAACAGAATCAAGCTGACTGAAATCATTGAGCACCTGATGAAAGCGTTTCACTACTTGGTATTCAGCGCTGTTCAAACTTCTCTCTCCTGGCCAGCCCCAGATATCAAGCAATGACATGATGCTGTGTGCCCATTGGCTAGGCATTTGAGTTTTAGGTAGAGCGCTCAAAGTGGTTTGGAATTTTTCAGCCAATTCTTTAAAAATAGGCACGTCACTTGGTAAATTTTCAGCTCTACAGTGTGTCAAGCGTTTGGCTATAGCCCATTGTGGAAGTTCTGCTCGTGCCAAGCGTTCTTGTTCAGCATCTTTAATAAAAGGTGAGCGAGCCAGTGTGTGAAGTGTTTCAAGACTTATGTCCTCACTGCTTTGTAAGCAGATAAAAAGAGTCTGTATGATGGGGTACTCATGCAAAGGGTAGCCTGCGGAGATGTTATAGGGTAGCTCCGCAGTGGGTGCGTCAAAGATGTGGGAGCACACACGTTCGATGAGTGCGCGTTGGTTTTGTAGATCAGGTACGACACAGCCAATCTGCTCATGTCCCTCTTCTAGCATGGCTCGACTCCATGCCAGCATCGCTTGTAATTCTTGATGAAAATTATCAAAGGCTTCATAAGTCTCAACTGCGTGTTGCGCTTTGGACTCATAACGAATAATTTCACATCCTGCATCACTTCTTAATGCATCAAGTAAGTAATTTAAATGGGGGGGCAGATCGTCAAAGCTTGCAAGCACAATACATTCAGGCAAGATGGATGGATAATTTTTTAGGGTGTGGATTAGCCATTCACAGAGGTCGCTTTGATCGCAAAGCTTATTATTTTGACAATAACCCTTATATTGCATACTCCAATCATGCAGCAATTGACTCTCTTCCATACTATGCCAATCAGGATGTTCCATAGGTACACGGTACTGCTGAATCAGTTGGTAGCTCTGAAAAGCTAGTCGGCTGGTTTCTTCGAGATTGAGAAGAGGCAACACATTTTGTTGTTTAACGATATTGAGCCAGAGTAGTTGAGATTGTTCTGCGCTGAGCAGCCAAGGCATGGTCTGCAAACTGCTTTCTAGTTGTTGCCAAAGGGTGAATAGCCAAGTTTGCCAGGGTAGTATGTTAGGCGTTGGCCACAGTGTGGCACCGCAGGCTTGTCGTTGTTGATTGAATGTGTGCTGTAAAGCATAAGAAAGTCTTTGGTTAGGCGTAAGTATGATGCAATGATTTGTGAGCTTGTCTAAATCCTGGATGGTTTTAAGGGCTTTGTCTTGCATTTAGCTATTTTCTCCAATGATGGCACAGATGTCGAGTTAAGAAGTTGTGCACAGGTAGAGCTTGACATTTGAGAGCGACGAATTTTCAATAAGTTATCGCATATTATACAAAGAAATTATGTAACTCATTGAAAAGTATAACTTTAAATTTGAATTTTTTATGCGCAACTGTGTTTTGGTCTTATTTTTTTCGGGGCGAAGCCCACTTTTCAAAATGTTATTCACAGACTTATCCACAGCTTGTGTGGATAAGATCACAAGTTTTATGATACAGGTAAATTTGGATGGGCTCAAAGGCCTGTTGCATAGGATCATCACAAAAAGGCAATCCTAACTTATTGTACTATTTATGATTGCGCTGTAAACAGCAATGAGGTGAGTTATGAACATGAATCTCAAGCTTTGAATGGGTTGATGCAAAACTCTTGGTGAATGAGCAATATTGTAAAGGTAAAACAAGTCATGAGGCTGCTGTAGCTCCCGAGAGAGCAGCGGACATTTCTGGTTGCGACTGGGCTTCTTGCGTAGCTTTTAAGTGAACAGCCGTTGATTATTCTGATTCTGAAATGCGGGTAGATATCAGCTTAGGTAATACAGTCATTTTGCTTCTTAATAATACAGCGGCGGCGGAAGTGGCTCTGAATGCTCAGTGCTGCACTTTTTTTTGAGTGTGTCTACCTTTTTTTTAAAATTTTAAGAAGTTGTGCACAGGCAAGATTTGACGATCGTAGGCGACGAATTTTCAATAAGTTATCAAAGGCTCAAATGCAAAATCCATGTAACTGATTGAAAAATATATAATTTAACGAGTTCTTTTTATGGCCAGTGGAGTAAAAGCCTTATATTTTATAGAGTGAAACGCACTTTTCAAAAAGTTATTCACAGACTTATCCACAGCTTGTGTGGATAAGTGAAATGTCAAGTGTCGTAACTGTATATATTGCCATGCAATCACAGCCGGCTAATTAATATTTGATTAACACGTTTTGAACTAACGTAAGTTCGGCATACGGAAAAGATTTGTGTACGAAAAATAGCATCTATGTTGCTTGTCAAACTAAATAAGGTGGTTCTTTTTGCTAAGGTGTTCTTCAGAAAATTGATAAGCGAAAAAGTCTATTGATAATTCGGTACCAGCTTTGCAGCTGGTACCGAGGGTGGGACTCGAACCCACACGGTGTTACCACCACCAGATTTTGAATCTGGCGCGTCTACCAATTTCGCCACCCCGGCCAAGAAGACGACAGTATATCAGACTCAACGCTCACTTAAAACAAGTTGAGTTAACCCCGAAGGGCGGCTGTTGCATCTGGCTCAAGCATGTGCGCAGTCGCTTGTGCCTCTATGCAGGGCACATCAAGTACCTTTGTGGCGCTGAACCACCTACTTAGGGTTTCTGGTAATTTGCTGGTTTTTTTATCTTTGGAGTTTTCCATAACGATCAAATCAGCATTGATTTGTTTGGCTAGGCGCTTAGCCGATGCTTGCAATTGTCCTTGAATTAACCAGTGGCGCCGTTCCTCAACTTCTAGAAATTGGCCAATTTTGGACAAACGTTGCTTGGCTTCGGCTTGAATGTTATTTTCCACCGAACCCATAGAAGGGATCTGATGGTAGTAAGCTGGTATATTGGGTATAATATAGGCTAGGTGCACGTTTACTTTTCTAGGGCGCATGGCATTGATGGCATGATGGATATGAGATAAATTTTGATTGGATAGCGTGTTGATCACCAACAAAATGTTGCGATACATGTCCATGATAAACTCCCTTTATGCAATAGACACTTCCATGTGCTGTCAGAGATCGGGGTGGCTGTTCTCTGAGGATCCTTTAAGAGTGATAGAGTATAGCTTGCACGGGCAAGGTGCCATGCACGTATGTCTGAAGGTTCTGTAAGACATTAACCATACGTTGTGAGCCATTCACCATGGATTAATTATGAACATAGAGACATTGTTGAATTCTGAAGATGAGAAAGAAAAAGCTAAGTTGCGCCATTGGCAGCTGTCAGATTTTGATTATGCATTACCTAAGTCCTTAATCGCCCAAAAACCATTGGCCACGCGCACAAAAAGTCGCCTATTAAGTTTAGATGCCATCACAGGGCGGTGTACGCATGGAAAATTCACCGATGTGCTTGGTTATTTTACCCCCGGCGATGTCTTGGTGCTCAACGACACGCGCGTGATGGCTGCCCGCCTGCAAGGCCAAAAGACTTCAGGTGGAGCCCTGGAAGTGCTGGTATCTGAAGTTTTATCAGACAGTGATGCGTGGGTCCACTTGCATACGCATCGCAAGAAGTCTTTGGGCAGCAGCATTTTGGTAGCAGGTATGCCCGCAAATATCGTGGGACAAGAGCATGGTTTATACCAATTGAGGTTAGTAGATGGGCATTGGGAGCGCTTGATGGAAAGCCATGGTGAGCTTCCTTTGCCTCCGTACATTGAGCATGCACCTGATGACGAGGACAACACACGTTATCAAACGGTATACGCTAAAAATCAAGGCGCTATTGCGGCACCCACTGCTGGGCTTCATTTTGATCAAGATATTTTAAAAGTTATTGAGAGCCAAGGAGTGTCCATCGAATACATTACATTACATGTAGGTGCAGGTACTTTTCAACCAGTGCGTACCGATGATATCACCAGGCATCATATGCACAAGGAAAGCGTTGATGTATCTGAAGAAGTGTGCAAACGTGTCAATACCGCCAAAAAAGATGGGCACAAAGTTATTGCAGTCGGCACCACGGTGGTTCGGGCCTTGGAAAGTGCTGAGCGAGCAGGGGTTTTGTATGCTTATCGTGGGCAAACTGACAAGTTTATTTACCCAGGTTACAAGTTTGGTATTATTGACGAATTAATTACAAATTTTCATTTACCTAAATCAACTTTGTTGATGTTAGTAAGTGCTTTGGGAGGCTATGAAGCAGTTATGGCTGCTTATCATGAAGCAGTGGAGCAACACTACAGGTTTTTCAGTTACGGTGATGCTATGTACATTGGTAATGTGCCCAAGGAGAATTCATGACATTTTTCTCAGTGATTGCTCAAGATGGACAGGCTCGTCATGGTCAATTGCAATTGGCCAATGGCACTAAGCTTGAAACACCTATATTTATGCCCGTAGGAACTTGTGGCACAGTCAAAGGTTTGCCTCCTCGTGATGTGTGGCAAACGGGTGCTCGTATTGTGCTTGGCAATACTTTCCATTTAATGCTGCGCCCAGGCGATGGCTTGGTATCTAAGCTTGGCGGGCTGCATCGCATGATGGATTGGCCCGGTGGGATTCTAACAGATTCAGGTGGTTTTCAAGTGTTCAGCCTTGGCAAATTACGAAAAATTACCGAAGAGGGTGTGGTGTTTCGTTCACCTATAAATGGAGACAAAGTATCGTTGACGCCTGAGCGCTCGGTGGAAGTGCAACATGCACTGGGCTCAGATATTGTGATGGCCTTTGATGAGTGTACCCCTTTTCCGGCAGAGCACAGCGTAGCACAAGAGTCTATGGAATTATCCATGCGTTGGGCAAAGCGCTGCCGCCATGCTCATGGGGATCATGCCAGTGCTTTATTTGGTATTGTGCAAGGTGGGATGCATCACGATTTGCGCCAGATATCTCTTGAAGCTTTATTGGAGTTAGATT
>CAYGTQ010000047.1:0-12785 GCA_964352915.1 uncultured Legionellales bacterium | reverse complement strand
ATCCTCCTTCTACTTTTTTTGCTGTAGTTTTCATCTCCGCAGGATTAGAGCCTGCATCCGCCTCGGTTAGACCAAAACACCCTATCATGTCGCCTGAAGCTAATTTTGGTAAGTAATTCTTTTTTTGCTCATCAGAACCATACTGAAAAATGGGGTAAATCACCAAAGAGTTTTGCACTGATACAAAGCTTCTCACAGCACTATCGCAACGCTCTAATTCTTCACAAACAATACCATAAGCCAATTTTGAAGCATTAAGCCCTCCATATTCTTCTGGTAAATTTAAGCCAAGCACGCCATGAGCAGCCAGTGATTTGACCATATCATAAGAAAATTTTGCCGACTCGAAAGCTTCATGAATATGCGGCAAAATTTCTGCTTGAACCAATTGCTTCGTGCTTGCTTGGATTGCTTTTTCCTCTTCACTCCATTGCTCTTCAAAACGAAATAAATCAGTCATGCATCTTCTCCCTATGTTTTGCAATCTTACTGTACATTTGCACACCAGCCTCAATAATTAGCTCTTTTGTCGGCAAAAGGTGTTGCCAACTTTTACCTAAAGTTATATAGCTATTTGCTCCGGTAATTCTATGTATTACAGGCATTGTTTGTGAATGCTCTGCAAGTGTGGTGATAATTAGCTCACTTATTGAACCGCTTTTTCTACACTCATCAACAACGATCACACCAGATAAACCTTTTAAAGCTGACAAGAGTGATTCTGCTGGTAAAGGATGCAACCACCTTAAATCAATAATCCTAGTGTCGATCTGATGAATGTCTTTAAGGATTTTCTGTGCTTGACATGACAAATAATAGCCATTAGCGTAGCTTACTATAGCAATTTTACCTTCACCATAGATCCCAACCTGGCCTAATTCAAGCTCTAAATTGGGTGCTGGGTATTCGTGTAACCAGGCATGATCACCTGGGGCATGTAAATCTTTTTCCATATAAAGTGCGATAGGCTCCAGGAAGACCACTACCCTGCCTTGTTCATACGCAAGCCTTACGCATCGCCTGAGCATCATAGCAGCATCTTTGCCATTGGATGGAGCACAGACAATAATCCCTGGGATATCCCGTAGAGTAGCTATAGAATTTTCGTTATGATAATGTCCACCAAAACCTTTTTGATAAGCAAAACTTGGAATACGTATCACCATGGGATTAGCATACTGTCCGCTTGAAAAGAAAGATAATGTGGCCGCTTCACCCCTTAGTTGATCAAGCGCATTATACAAATAAGCCAAAAACTGGATTTCAGGAATTGGCACAATACCATTGTGGGCCATACCCATAGCCAAGCCAAGTATAGTAGTCTCATCTAATAAAGTATCAAATACTCGTTTTGCACCAAAGCGACTCAATAATTCGGCTGTAACTCTATAAACACCGCCTTTTTTAGCAACATCTTCCCCAAAGGCCACCACATTTGGGTAACGAAGCATGATGTCAGTTAGGGCATAATTGATGTTTTGACATAAATTACGTGGCTTAGTCAGTTGATCATGATGAGAACCAAAGCTTTGCTGGCGCAAACTTTTATTGGGTAGCCCAGGTGCTTTAAACTCTCGTGCTGGTAATAAGGCTTTGACAATCTCTTTTCGAGAGTTAAGCATAGGCTCATTCAACAATTCACTGGCTTGAGCCTTGACAGATTTTTTTATATCGCTGTAAAGCGATAAAATTTCTTGTGCTGATAAAATACTTTCTTCCAAAAGCAATCTTGCAGTATGGCGCAAAGGGTCTTGTGCTTCATCTTTCTCAATTTCTTCAATACTTTTATACTGTGTTTCCACATCGCTACCAGCATGTCCAAGCAATCTTACACACTTTATGTGTAAAAAAACCGGCTGGCGTTTGGTGCGAATATAATATTCAGCTTCTTTAGCTGCAGCATAAATATCAGGAATATGAAGTCCATTAGTTTGTATGTATTTAATGCCATAACGGCCACTCATCGTTTTTTCAACCCAATCATCTGGCGTGCGCACAGAAATACCCAATCCATTATCTTCACAAACAAATAAGATAGGTAGAGGATAGTGTTTGTTCACAACCCACTGAGTTGCATTGAAAGTGGTTTGAGCACTGGCATGATTCAGTGACGCATCACCAAAACTACAAATGACTATACTGCCATCACTAAGTCTATTTTCAACGTCTAAGTCACGTGCTTTTGCGATAGAATAAGCAACCCCAAATGCCTTAGGCAGATGAGACGCTATAGTGCTAGTTTGCGGTGGCACATTAAGAATCTTACTGCCAAATACTTTATGCCGACCATTTGCAATCGGATCAGATTTTGCTGTCAGCAGCGATAAAATAATATCTTTAACAACATTCACTTTAATGTTTTGCCGCGCTCGCTCAATAAAAAAAGCACCACTTCTATAGTGCAAAAATGCCATATCAGCGCAAGAAAACACTCGCCCAAGCACAGCATTGCCTTCATGGCCTGAACTACCAATGGTATAAAATCCTTTATTAATTTTTTTTAAATCTCGAGCCAAAATATCTATATGGCGACTAATCAGTTGAGATTGAAAAAGTTCTTTGAGATCATTGCTACTTAATCCACTTTGAGCACAAGATATATCAGAAACTGCTTGTGGTAACTTACCACACTTAACTGCCTCAATAAATCCTTTCTCCAGAGCCTCTACTCTATCAAGCATATTTTATCCGTAAAATTATTACTGCTTTCAAAATATGAAAACAGCCAAGCACATCCTATATGCACTAATTATAATCACTAATACATCACTTTGCAGTACGAAAATATCATCTTTCTTACGAAAATTAGAAAGAAATGAGCACAAGGAGAGTGATATAAAATCATTTGTTGTAAAAAAAACAAGCAATGCCAATAAATGAGCACCTAATAATGACGTAGCAGCATCATTATTCAGTTTCAAAATTATTAGCTGGCAACATGCCAGTGTGGCAACTTTTTTACACGATCAGATATCTTGTTCACAACATTTATTTTTAGAGAGAAGTAAACGGTGCTTTCATATGCAGAGCTAAATATTATTTGAAGTAATCCTTTGCTTAATAAAAAACGACTATGATTTTATTACAAACTAGGTTGTCAAAAGGATTTATAAGTTTACAACTTTTTAAAAAAAAATTGAATTTTGAACCTTCTGTCAGATGTGTTTTTTCTTTAAAGACATGTTTTTATGCCTTATTCCTTGCATGCTTTAAGAATGAACATAATTTATGTAAAATAATACGTGCTTAAAATGGTTAAAACAAGAAAACATAACTTGAAAAGCGCAGCTCATAAATGCAATGATTTGATCAGCTCAGCCTCTGATTGTGATAACTGCTTATCCCCATCCTGCATAGAATGATTATAACCCTTTTTAATTTGCGCAATGAGTTTTGCATGAGGCTGATGCTCAAGACCAGATTCTTGCAATGTCTCTATAGCATTCGTTAACTGTGTAATTTTTTTAGACTGAGTACGTAACATAAATGCTTGAGCGTTATCAGCAGCTTGCAACCTACGACCAGCCTGCAAAAAATCCAATAAAGATTTTTTTATTTTCTTATGTTCATTAAACAAAGCAATTAAAAAATAAAACATCACTACCTGGAATGCAGCCATGATATAAATAACCAGTGTATTCATAAGTATTTCTCTACTTGATATATATTTTCAATTAAACCATAAATTTTTCATATTATTTTAATTTTTATTTTCTTTTAAAGCGTCAAACAAAGTTGGAGCAACCCCTTGCATCAATTTATACTTTTGCAGCTCATCTTTAACCTCCTTGGCTTGCTTAATGGTTATTAACTCTTCACGGTTGGCTGAAACATGAATCACAAGTGAAGACAACATAAGCAACGCTAGCAAAGATAGAGCATACAAAGGCATAAAGTGATTTATCAAAAAACCATCTCCATTATTTTCTAAAAGATTTTCATTATTTTTCATGTTACAATCTCAAATGAATCAATAACTGCTTTTCAAGAACTATAGGATTAACTCCTTCCGAGATAGCAACCATACCTTCGGCTATCATTGTATGAAACCTGGCGCGCCTTAAAGCATCTGACTTCAACTGCTCATAAATTGTGTACATGAAAATACTCCCCAATATAATGCCATAAAACATCGGCTGCAATGACCAGATGAAATTTTCAGCTAAATTATCAAGAAAAATTAATTCTTTTGACACCTGAACCATGTTAATCATGCTTGCCCATACACCTGCCAAAGGCATATATAAAGAGAATCGTCGATAAACTTCAACGACAGTTAACTCCTTAATTTTTTTCCTTTCAATTTCTCTGAATAAAACAGATTCAACTTCTAATGAATCTCGGGAATTAACTAACAGCTCAAGACCATTATAGACAAATGATTCTTTTTCATCTTTTAAGTCATCCTCCAAAATTAAAACACCACTAACTCTAACAGCTCTTGACCAATTCAGTATTTTATTGTAATAGTCCCTAAAAGGTGTTTTTTTTGTAGAGACAAAACTAAACAAATAAGTAATTGCTAAATGCATAATTTTTGCAGGAAACTGAATGGTTACAAGCAGCAATGAGCTTGCAATGATAAATAAAATTGAACCCACATCAAAAGTAAGATAAACACCTTTGCTAATCAAAAAAACCACAACAATAATAGAGAGAACAATTCCTAAAAATCCAATTAATCCTCGGATTTCTTGATCATTCATCTTCTTTCTCTAATCGTGACTTGACCCTCAGCAATGCTTGACTTCTTATTTGACAGACTCTAGATTCGCTGATACCTAAAACTTGGCCAATTTCTTTTAAATTTAATTCATCATTATAGTAAAGAGATAACACGAGCTGCTCTTTTTCTGGAATCTTTTCTATTACTTCTGATATATGAATGAAATAATTTTCACCTTCAACACCCAAAAGAGGGTTAGTGCTATTTTGTGAATCAGTTAAAAAAGAATCTTGAGTCAAACCTAAATCATCAAAATTATAAATTTGACCACTGTTAACTTCTCTTAGCAAAGTATGATATTCATCTAGAGATAAATTCATAGCTTCAGCAATTTCATTAGGCCTTGCATCTCTATGCTTAAAATTTTCAACCTTCTTGATTGCTTCTGTGATCTCTCTTGTATTTTTATAAACAGACCGTGGGTACCAATCATTTTTTCTAACATCATCAAGTATTGCACCACGTATTCGTATACCGGCATAAGTATCAAAGCTTGCACCTTTTGATGCATCGTATTGTTTGGCAGCATCCAAAAGCCCCATCATTCCCGCTTGAATCAGGTCATCCACATCAACATTATTTGGTAAGCGGCCCAGCATATGGTAAACAATTCGCTTAACATTAGGCACATATTCTTTAATCAATGCATCAATGTTGTCAGATGAACAGTTTTTATATAGTGATAAATCATTCACTGAATTAGTCTCCTTTACTTAAGCCTCTACAAGACGCTCAATGAAAAATGATAAATTACCAGATGATGAATAATTATTTGGCAAAAGCATAATATTTTCAGCTATCTTGTAAAACTCTTTAGCAACCCTACTCTGCGGGTATGCATCAATAACAGCTTTTTGTTGTTTAACAGATCGTTTTAAGAAATTGTCATAAGATATAATTCCTAAAAGTTCTAAATTGACTTCTAAATAAGCACTGGCTACATTAAATAATTTTTTAAACAATAATTCGCCTTCTCTTGGTGAATTAACCATATTAGCAATAATTTTAAATTTACTTACACCATGAAATTTGTTAAGCACCTTGATTGTGGCATAAGCATCAGTTATAGATGTTGGTTCATCGCAAACAACTACTATGGCTTCTTGAGTGGCACGAACAAAATTTAATACTGAATTGGATATTCCAGCTGCTGTATCCACAACCAGTACATCTGTTTTATTTGCTAAATCATCGAAAGCATTAACCAAACCATGATGCTGATGCTCTGTAAGGTTGCACATCTTTTGAACCCCTGATGCTGCAGGGATAATACTTATATCATTAGGTCCTTTTAGCATTATTTGTTCTAAGCTACAGCTCCCATCAAGAACATGAGATATATTCTTTTTTGGATGCAACCCAAGCAAAACATCTACATTACCAAGACCTAAATCTGCGTCTAATAGCATAACTTTTTTGCCGTATTTAGCCAATGAAGCACTAATATTTACAGAGATATTTGTTTTGCCAACCCCACCTTTCCCTGCTGTAATTGCAATAACTTGCAATTTGCTCTTTTGATTGTTGGCATCAAGGCCACTACGTGGTTGCATTAATTTTCTCCTGAATTAAATTTGGAACTTCCTTTTCTTGTTTGATGAAAAACTCATCCGAATCTATTATTCTTAAAATTCTCGCTGAATTGGTTTGAATCATTTTTTCTGATATTGAAAATCTTGTATTTAAATAACTTATTGGTCTTTTTTTATACATCAACATGGATAATATTTTGTTTGTATGATTCTTTGTTGATTCATCAATTTTTGTAACGATACAACTTGACTTTAAATTACTGAGTTTTGCAAGCTGTTCCTGGATAATGTCAACATCATCCGTTGCGGAAATAATCTGAAAT
Source organism: uncultured Legionellales bacterium (assembly GCA_964352915.1). Classification (GTDB taxonomy): domain Bacteria; phylum Pseudomonadota; class Gammaproteobacteria; order PIVX01; family PIVX01; genus CAYGTQ01. The sequence continues at coordinate 6,204 of CAYGTQ010000047.1, read as the reverse complement.
ATTTTGATTTTTTTATTCACAATCTTTGTTAGTGTGGATAAAAATTGCATACCCTCTCTGTCTTGCAAAAACATAGGATCCGTATCAATGAAAATGTGGCTATACCTTGCATTAAAGACATCATCAAGTTCTCTTAATTTTTTTATCTTTCTAACAGGAACGCCTAAAATATCTGCATAAGATTTTAGTTGAAGATAACCTGAGGCTTTATAATCGTCTGTGGTATAGATAACAACACCTTTAGGGCCATTTTTCCTAACAATATCTGACGCAGATTTTATTAACGCTGTGCTTTTGCCAGAACCAGATAGACCTACAAATACACATGTATTTTGCTCATTCTCAATGTAACTTCCTGTCTTGATATACTGTTCTTTTATCTTGTCGTACAATCTTCTTTTAAAAGTATTTATATGGTTATCTATAATTTCATCTGAAAGTAACTCTTCAACAAACAATGGAAAATATCCGGATTCAATTAATGAATTGGCAACAATGGTCTTGATCGGATGATCATACATTGCCCCACTTTGACGATTACTATTAATAGACAATTTTAGTGCTTCAATTTCCTGTTGTAATGTTTGCACTGAGTGTGCGCTAAATTTCTTATCTTGTTCTTCTTCTTCTCTCTTTGATGCCTCGTGTACTTCTTTATTGAAGTAACCGTCTTTACTAAAGTCAAAATCAATTGCTGCAATAACTTCAACTCCTGAGCCAATTTTTTTATTAGATAAAATGACTGCTTCTGCACCAAATAGTTCTCGCACTTGTATCAATGCCTCACGAGAAGTATCAGCTGTAAATCGTTTTATCTTCATAAATTTAACCTAATGTAGCAACCACATTTACCTTTTTATCATCTGGTATTTCATTGTAAGATATAACATACAATGAACTAACTAATTTCCTGAAGAAGCTCGAAACCTTGTATCTGATTTTAGGCGGAACAACTAAAATTGCTGCTCTACCAGCCATTTCCTGTTGCTGCACCAGTTCATTAAGTGTTTTACTAATCTTTTGTGCCATACCTGGTTCAATGTGGTTTGAGTCTTCTTGGCTACTTAAAAAGACATTTTGCAATAATTGTTCCAATTCCGGATTAAGCGCAATAACGTATAAATCTTTATCAGGACCGTTGATTTTTTGAATAATTAGTCTGCTTAAAGCTCCTCTGACCGCTTCAGAAAGAAACTCGCTATCTTTATTATGGCGCCCAGCCTCTGACAGTGTTTCTGCAATTGTTCTAATATCACTGATTGGAATATGCTCACTTAATAAACGCTGCAGCACATTTACCAATGTGCTCAATGCAATAGTATCTGGAACCAATGCCTCAACCAGCTTAGGAGATGTTTCAGCCAAACGATCAAGCAACTGTTGAGCCTCATCATGCCCAAATAACTCATGACTGTTATCTTGTAACACTTTGCTCAAATTAGTAGCAACAACTGTGCTTGGATCGACAACGGTGTAACCTTGCGTTTGCGCATGCTCACGCTGATTTTCATCGACCCAAAAACTATCTAACCCAAAAGATGGATCTTTTGCAGCAATGCCCTGAAGCGGACCATAGACTTGGCCTGGGTTGATGGCTAATAGTTTATCGCTGTAAATCTCTGATTCACTAATAGTGACTCCCTTGATCGTAATTCTATAAACGTTGGGGGCCAAATCTAAATTATCATGAATGTGCACGCTGGGAACCAAAAACCCCAGCTCCTTAGATAATTTTTTGCGCACCCCTTTGATTTTAATCAATAATTGACCATCTTGGTTTTTATCAACTAATGAAATTAATTTATAGCCAACCTCTAAACCAATAGGGTCAACAGGACGCACATCATTCCAACTCACATCTGAATTTCGCATTTCAGAAGAAGATGTTTCCTCTTCAACGGCTTGCTCTTCAGAATCAGATTCAGAAATCATGCGTTCTGATTGAGTAGTATAATAGCCAATACTCGAAATGATTACTGCCAGAAGAATAAATGCAAAGTGCGGCATACCAGGTATGATGCCTAGTGCAAAAATGACAGAAGCGGTAATGTACATAGATTTCGGATTACCTATTATGTGCTTTAGTACCTCACTTCCCATATCTTGAGCACTGGAAATCCTTGTTACAGTGATGGCCGTAGCTGTAGACAGAAGCAATGATGGAACTTGAGCTACCAGTCCATCACCAATTGTTAACAGCGCATAAAAATGCAATGCTTGCTCAATGCTCATGTCATGCTGTAAAACCCCAATCATTAAACCTCCAATTAAGTTAATGAAAAGGATAAGCACACCTGCGATAGCATCTCCTCGAACAAATTTGCTAGCACCATCCATTGAACCATAAAAATCAGATTCTTCAGAAACTTCTTTTCTTCGAGTCTTTGCTTCCTCCTGTGTAATCATTCCTGCATTTAAGTCTGCATCAATAGCCATCTGTTTTCCTGGTAATGAGTCCAACATAAATCTAGCACTTACTTCTGATACTCTACCAGCACCTTTAGTAACCACTACAAAATTTATCAACATCAATATTGCAAAAACGACAACGCCTACAGCATAGTTGCCACCAATTACAACTTCTCCAAATGATTTAATAACTTGCCCAGCTGCATCAGTTCCTGTATGACCATTTAAAAGCACAACTCGGGTAGAAGCCACATTAAGAGCTAATCGTAATAATGTTGCTAATAATAAAACTGTAGGGAAAACTGAAAAATCAATTGGTTTATTATTGTAAACAGTAGCTAAAACCACAATAAGTGATAAAGCAATATTGAATGTAAACAACACATCAAGAATTAAAGGAGGCAAAGGCAATATCATCATAGCCAGCATGGCAATAACCAAAATAGGCGTTCCTATCCCCATTTTAATAACATTGCCAAATGATAAATTATCCATAATTATTTCCTGTCAGATTTATCAAAGCCATTAGGTATAGGCAGATTAGAATTTAGAATTGGTTTTTCAATTTCACCTCTATGAAAGCGTCGTAGTTGGTAAACATAAGCTAACACCTGGGCAACAGCAACATATAATCCTGAAGGGATTTCTTTTTTTAACTTAGTACTATAAAATATTGAGCGCGCTAACTTAGGCGAAGAAACTATGGGCACTTTATGATGCCTCGCAATTTTTCTAATTTGCATAGCTACTTCATCAGTCCCTTTAGCAATTAGAATTGGAGCATTGTTCCTTTTATCGTCATATTTGATAGCCACAGAGAAATGTGTAGGATTCGTTATGATTGCATTTGCCTCAGGAACTTCTTGCATCATGCGCTGATTTGCCATCTCCCTTTGCTGCCTTCTTATTCTGCCTTTCACCTCGGGATTACCATCAGATTCTTTGTGCTCATCTTTCTGCTCTTGCTTAGACATCTTAAGGTCTTTTTGATGTTTCCAAAATTGAAATGGAATATCAACAAAAACAATAATTAATAAAGAACATGATATAAGAACAACAAAATAAAATAAGAAATCCACAGATTCAAAAATATACCCCTTAACATTAACCGTGCTGATATTTCGACTTTCTGAATGAATAGAAAATAATATTGCAATGACTGATGCCAAAACCACTGAAAGCTTGAGTATGGATTTAAGCAATTCCATAACTGCGCTAAGGCTAAATATTCTTTTTAGGCCTTTTTGTGGATTAATTCTACTTAATTGCGGTTGTATATTCTTTGTAGCAAAATTTAAACCATCTAAAACACTGTTTGCAACTAAAGTTGCTATAAAAATTACCAAGGCAAACGGGAAAAATAATATCATTCCATCCTGCAAAACACCTAGAGAGAAACCAACTAGATCAACTGTTTTTAAATTCATAATCACTATAAATTTAAAGCAATAGGAAAATAACTCTGTTAACTTCAAAATATAGTAATCATTTGTAGCATAAATGAAGGTTGTCCCAGCCAAAACAATAGATGCTGTTGACAAATCCTTCGAACGAACAACTTGACCTTTTTTGCGAGCATCATCAATCTTCTTCTGCGATGCTTGTTCTGTTTTTTCTTGAGAATTTTGTTCGCTCATTTATATAACCTGCCGAATAAAATTAAGAGAAAACTCTAAATTTCTATGAAAAATAGAATAAATAAAAGATATTGTTACCAAAACCATGATAAAACCTAAAGTTAAAGTAATAGGGAAGCCAACTGAGAAAATATTCAACTGCGGAACTGCTCGAGTTAAAAGAGCTAAAGATATATTTGCCAAAAGCAACGCCACAATTGCTGGCATAACCAAGTATATTGATTCAGAGAACATAATTGAACTAAACTTAATAACTTCATGAAAAAAATTTTTCTCAACATTAGACATAAGAAAATTGCCATGTATATAACTTTTAAGAATTATTTCAAAAAATGCCAAATGACCATCTAAAGAAAAAAATATAAGAATTACACAATACATATAAAATTGACTAATGATAGGCGTGTTTGATCCTGTTGTTGGATCTACAAAAGTAGCGAAGCCAAGCCCTGATTGCATTGCTATGATTTGACCAGCCAGAATGAATATTTCAAAGGTTATATTTAAAACTATGCTGACAATAAGACCCACCATGACATCATTCAATAGCAATATAAAATAATTTTCTTTAACATTGGCCACGTGAACATTGGAAAACAGAAATATCGAAAAAGCTAAAGCAATAGCTATTTTTATTTTGCTTGGGACCATTTTATTGTTGAAAACGGGCATCATGGAAAGAACAATAGTTAAACGCACAAAAATTGATGATGAAAATATAAAATAATCCTTTATCTGATTAACATCTATTTCCATCGTATTAGGACACCATGTAAGGTAAATCTTTAAACAGTTTTATGGTAAAATTCGCCAAGTAGCTACTCATCCATGGGGCCATAACTACTAATACTACCAAAGTAACCACTAACTTAGGTGCAAATGATAAACTCGCTTCATTTACTTGTGTTAAAGCTTGTATCAAAGCTATTAATAAACCAATAATTAAGCCTGGCACAGTAATGATCGATAAAAGAACTATTGCCACATAAATAGCATCTCTGAAGGTGTCAATAATCGCGTTCTCATACATATTAAGTTCCAATTATGCTTTGGCTGATTGTTCCTAAAACTAATACCCAACCGTCTACAAGAACAAATAATAAAATTTTAAATGGTAAAGAAATAATTAATGGTGACAACATCATCATACCCATTGACATAAGCACACTAGCCACCAAAAGATCAATAATTAAAAATGGCAAAAAAACAACAAACCCCATTTGAAATGCAGTTTTTAGCTCGCTGGTAAGAAACGCTGGCATCAATACAGTTATAGGAATATCATTTAATTCAAAATTTTCTTGAGACAACTCAAAAAATAAATTCAAATCATTTTCTCTTGTGCTTCTCAACATAAAACTTTTTAACGGCTCTGTGCCCCTCGCAAGCGCTGTTTGCACATCAATTTTGTTGTCTAAAAGTGGTTGAAGGGCATTGTCAGATATTTGATTTAATGTTGGGTACATGGTAAATAGTGTTAAAAAAAGTGAAAGCCCTACTAAAACTTGATTGGTAGGGGTGGTCGCCAAACCAAGAGCCTGACGTAGAATTGATAGAATAATTATTATTCTGGTAAATGAAGTCATGGTGATAAGCAAGGTAGGCAACAGAGTCAAAACCGACATTAAAAGCAAGATTTGCAGACTAATGCTTATTTTTTGATTGCCATCCGATGAGCCATCTAAATTCAATACGGGAATATTTAAACTATCTGACATTGAGATTTCTGGTATAAACAATAAAATAAGTATAAGAAATCTCATAACTCATCCCCTATAATATCACTAAGCTTACCCGAAAAATCAGTATCTTTATCTTCTAGCGTACATATATGGCTTATTTGATTAGGGGTAACGCCAATCATTATTTTCATTTCATTATATGAAAAAACAATGATTTTCTGTTTTATACCAATAGCCACACTATCAACAATCTTAAACTTCCTATCTTGTTGACTAAAATTCCCCGAGTATTTTTTAATCGCAATAAGTAGTAATAACAGCAGAAGTATTACAAGCAATGAATACAAGATAAAAACATGCATATCCATTAAAATCTCTTTATTCAGTTAGATTGACAACTCTCTCGGATTCACTCACAACATCAGTCAAACGCACTCCGTATTATTCATCAACCACAACAACTTCGCCATGCGCAA
>CAYGTQ010000046.1:0-13170 GCA_964352915.1 uncultured Legionellales bacterium | reverse complement strand
GCAGCTGAAGTAATGGTAATACCACGCTCTTGCTCCTGCTCCATCCAATCCATGGTTGCAGCGCCATCATGCACTTCACCAATCTTATGAGAAATACCTGTGTAATAGAGAACTCGCTCTGTCGTCGTAGTTTTCCCGGCATCAATGTGAGCCATAATGCCAATGTTGCGATATCTGTTTATAGGAGTTTTCCGACTCACACTCTTTACCTCGTATTAATTCCAGCGAAAATGCGCAAAAGCCTGATTGGCTTTCGCCATACGATGCGTGTCTTCACGTTTTTTCAATGCAGAACCACGCCCAGCCAACACATCCAAAAATTCACCCGACAGGCGTTTCATCATACCATGCTCAGAGCGCCCCCGAGCAGCCTGTACCAACCATCTCATGCCCAAAGCAATGCCTCGCTCCTGGCGGACTTCGATAGGAATTTGGTAAGTTGCACCGCCCACTCGTCGTGGCTTCACTTCAACAGCAGGCCTAACCTGATCTAGTATGTAAAGGAACAATATGACAGAGGCATGCACATCAGCATCACCCGGCACATTCACCTCAGACATAGCTTTCTGCTTGTCTGCTGCCTGGGAGCGTTCCTCAATCAAGTTCAAAGCACCGTAAACTACTTTTTCAGCCACCGCTTTTTTTCCATCTTTCATCAAGACATTGATGAAACGAGCAACCATCACACTATGAAATTTGGGATCTGGCAAAATAGTTCGTTTCGTCGCGACTCTTCGTCTTGGCATAAAAATTCCTTACTCAATAAAAATAATTACTTCTTAGGACGCTTAGCACCATACTTCGAACGCCCTCTACGACGATCGCTGACGCCTGATGTATCCAAGCTACCTCGAACGATGTGATAACGCACACCAGGTAAATCTTTCACACGACCACCCCTGATCAGCACCACAGAGTGCTCTTGTAAATTATGGCCTTCGCCACCAATATAACTGGTCACTTCATAACCATTGGTCAACCGCACCCTAGCTACTTTACGCATAGCTGAGTTAGGCTTTTTAGGTGTGGTGGTGTATACACGTGTACACACGCCTCGCTTCTGTGGACAACCCTCAAGGGCTGGCACATTACTCTTCTCATCCTTCGCCTTTCTCGGCTGTCGGACCAACTGATTGATCGTGGCCATGTCTAACCTCAATTTAACTTTTTATAACAGCCAAAATATACGGCAGGAGCGAAGCATTTTATGAAGCTGCGCGCCTACTGTCAAGATATTTTAACCAAAGTGCCTTTAATTTAATAGGACTTATGTTTTAGCTCACTAACTTGCCGGGTCTAGGATATCTCCTTCACCTGCAGAACTCAATGCCGCACTAAGTGCATGCTGAACTTCTTGTGCAGTGACCGCCTCATCTTTGCCATCTTGCTCATTTTGTGTCTTATAACGACGCTCCTGATGATAAGCATAACCTGTACCTGCAGGAATCAAACGACCAACAATGACATTCTCTTTCAAACCTCTCAATTCATCTACTTTGCCGGACACAGCAGCCTCTGTTAGTACTCGTGTCGTATCCTGGAAGGATGCTGCAGAAATAAATGATTCCGTCGTCACCGATGCCTTAGTGATACCAAGCAGCATAGGCATGCCTTTAGCCAATATTTTATCTTCTTTTGCAGCAAGCTCATTTTCTTCAAGGAAACGATGTTCTTCAATCTGCTCACCTGCTAAGAAAGAAGTCTCACCAGCATGGGTAATTTCAATTTTGCGCAACATTTGTCGTACTATCACTTCAATGTGTTTGTCATTAATTTTCACACCTTGTAGTCGGTAAACATCCTGCACTTCGTTCACAATATAATTAGCTAGGTCTCTGACACCTAATAAGCGTAAAATATCATGAGGGTTCAAAGGCCCATCAGCTACAGTTTCACCTTTCTCAACATGCTCGCCTTCAAAAACTGACATATGTCGCCATTTAGGTATCAATTCTTCATGTGATTCATCATTAGGTCCTGATATGACCAGGCGACGCTTACCTTTGGTCTCTTTCCCAAAGCTAACCACGCCTGATATTTCAGCAAGTACAGCAGGATCTTTAGGCTTGCGAGCTTCAAACAAATCGGCCACACGCGGTAAACCACCTGTAATATCACGTGTTTTTGAAGTTTCCTGTGGGATACGCGCCATGACGTCACCCACACCCACCTTGGCATCATTTTCTAAATTAACAATAGCATTAGGTGGCACATAATAATGCGCTGGCACCTTGCTGTCTGGCAAAAACAAATCATTGCCTTTCATATCAACAAGTTTGATCATTGGCCTCAATTCTTTACCGCCAGGACCACGTTGTTTTTGATCAGTCACCACCAAATGGCTAAGACCGGTGACTTCATCACGCTGACGCATCATGGTAACGCCTTCGATCAAATCAATGAGTTTTAATTGACCAGACACCTCTGCTATCACAGGATGTGTGTGCGGATCCCACTGAGCCACCAGCTGACCGCCCTTGACTGAGTCGCCCTCACCTAAAAGCAACTCTGCCCCATAAGGGAGCTTATAACGCTCACGCTCACGCCCTTGCTCATCAGACACTGCCAGCTCACCAGAACGTGACACAGCGACATATTTGCCACTGTCATGCTGTACAAGCTTGATGTTGTGTAATTTTAATGAGCCATTGTTTTTGACTTGAATATTGCTAATTGCTTTTGCTTTCGACGCAGCACCTCCAATGTGGAATGTACGCATAGTAAGCTGTGTGCCAGGCTCACCGATTGATTGAGCTGCAATAACACCCACAGCCTCACCGATATTAACCGTGGTACCTCTAGCTAAATCTCGGCCATAGCATTTACCGCAGATACCATAGCGAGCCTCACATGTAATGGGAGAATATACTTTTAATTGATCAACGCCTTGCTCATCCAACATCAGCGACAACTTTTCATCCAGCAACGTACCTGCTGCCACCAACACTTCATCTGAATTCGCTAAAGTCACATCTTGCGCAACCACACGCCCCAGAACACGTTCCGCCAAAGGTTCTATGATATCACCGCCTTCAATCAAAGGAGACAACATGAGCCCTTCTTTCGTACCGCAATCATACTCAGAAACAACCATATCCTGCGCCACATCAACCAAACGTCTTGTCAAATAACCAGAGTTTGCTGTTTTAAGCGCCGTATCACTTAAACCTTTACGTGCACCATGGGTGGAAATGAAGTACTGAAACTCATTCAACCCTTCACGGAAATTTGCAGTGATCGGCGTTTCAATAATTGAGCCATCAGGCTTTGCCATCAAACCACGCATACCTGCCAACTGGCGCATCTGGGCCACTGAACCCCTTGCTCCTGAATCAGCCATCATGTACACAGGGTTAAATGCTTCCTGCTGAACCACTTGACCTTGGGCATCGACGGCATCTTCTTTTGCCAGCTTTTCCATCATAGCTTTTGCCACCAAATCATTGGTTCGAGACCAGATATCAACCACTTTATTGTAGCGCTCACCTGTGGTGACCAAACCAGAAGCGTATTGGGCTTCAATGGCTTTTACTTCTTCATCAGCCTCTTTAATAATGTCGGCTTTCGCATCAGGAATTACCAAATCATTGATGCCAATAGAGATCCCGGCTTTTGTTGAAAAATGAAATCCTGTATACATCAATTGGTCAGCGAAAATAACCGTAGCCTTCAGCCCTAGTTTCCGATAGCAATCGTCAATCACCTTAGAAACCTGTTTCTTACCCACAGTCTGATTAATTAAACTAAAACTCAGGCCTTCTGGCAAAATCTCCGCTAAAAGCGCACGCCCCACTGTAGTTTCTACCACAACTGAAGCCCGTCCTTTGCTTTCTTCTTCGCCTACAAGCTTCGCAGGTAAGCGCACTTTAACCCGACTATGCAATTCCACAAGCTCAGTATCATAAAAACGACGGGCTTCAGAAATATCTGAAAAAACCGTACCTTCCCCCTTGCCGTTCACTTTGTCTCGCGTAAGGTAATACAAACCTAAAACCACGTCTTTGGTAGGCACCACAATAGGTTCACCATTGGCAGGTGATAAAATATTGTTGCTCGACATCATTAATGTACGAGCCTCCAACTGCGCCTCCAATGTCAATGGGATATGCACAGCCATCATGTCCCCATCAAAGTCAGCATTAAAAGCTGTACACACCAAAGGATGTAATTGGATAGCTTTACCTTCGATCAAACTTGGCTCAAATGCCTGAATCCCTAATCTATGCAATGTAGGCGCTCTGTTGAGCAACACAGGATGTTCGCGAATCACTTCCTCTAGGATATCCCAGACAACAGGCTCTTCCATTTCTACCATTTTTTTAGCAGCTTTAATGGTTGTGGCCAAACCACGATATTCGAGCTTACTGAAGATGAAAGGCTTAAAAAGTTCCAACGCCATTTTTTTAGGCAAACCACATTGATGCAATCTTAGTGTAGGTCCTACCACAATGACTGAACGACCAGAATAATCCACACGCTTACCTAGTAGATTCTGGCGAAAACGACCATGCTTACCTTTGATCATGTCGGCTAAAGATTTCAATGGCCGTTTGTTAGAGCCAGTAATGGCACGACCACGTCGACCATTGTCAAGCAGTGCATCCACTGACTCTTGTAACATTCTTTTTTCATTGCGCACAATGATATCAGGCGCATTAAGATCCAACAGACGCTTTAAACGATTGTTACGATTAATCACCCGCCTGTAAAGATCATTCAAGTCGGAGGTAGCAAAACGCCCACCATCTAAAGGCACCAAAGGACGTAAATCCGGGGGTAATACAGGCAACACAGTTAAAATCATGTCTTGAGGCTTATTGCTGGACTGCTTAAGCATCTCAAGAAGTTTCAATCGCTTGGTATATTTTTTTAACTTGGTTTCAGAGTTTATGTTAGGTAATTCTTCACGAATCTGTGAAATTTCTTCATCCAAATCAATTTTTTCAAGAAAATCCTGAATCGCTTCAGCGCCCATTTTTGCTTCGAATTCAGCGCCGTGTTGCTCAATGGCTTCGAGATATGCATCATCAGACAGCAACTGGCCACGTTGAAGATCAGTCATGCCTGCATCAACCACAATAAATGCTTCAAAATACAGCACACGCTCGATATCACGCAAGGTCATATCTAAAAGCAAGCCAATACGCGAAGGAAGTGATTTCAAAAACCAGATATGCGCCACAGGGCTCGCCAACTCAATATGCCCCATGCGGTCACGGCGTACTTTTGCCAAGGCAACTTCAACCCCGCATTTCTCACAAACCACACCACGATGCTTAAGCCGCTTGTATTTTCCACAAAGACATTCATAATCCTTAATAGGACCAAATATTTTTGCACAAAACAGCCCATCACGCTCTGGTTTGAACGTTCGGTAATTAATGGTTTCAGGTTTTTTCACCTCACCATAGGACCATGAACGTATGGTGTTGGGCGCAGCCAAACAGATGCGGATAGCATCAAACTCTTGCGAGTAATTTTGCTGCTTCAACAATCCCAACAAATCGCCCATAATAGGCTTGCTGGACATTGCAGAATTATAATTATGCGTGCTCGTCACTTTGGCCTCCAATTAACTCAATATGTTAATTTAAAATTGTTCCAGTTCAATGTTTACACCTAAAGATCGAATTTCTTTAACCAATACGTTAAATGATTCAGGCATTCCTGCTTCCATCCTATGGTCTCCATCGACAATGTTCTTGTATATTCTGGTCCTTCCAACCACATCATCAGATTTCACCGTCAACATCTCTTGCAAGGTATAAGAAGCACCATAAGCTTCCAGAGCCCAAACTTCCATCTCCCCGAAACGCTGACCACCAAATTGGGCTTTACCACCTAGAGGCTGCTGCGTGACCAAACTGTAAGAGCCTGTTGAACGCGCATGCATCTTGTCATCAACCAAATGGTTCAACTTGAGAATGTACATGTATCCCACGGTCACCGACTGATCAAAAGCAACACCAGTACGGCCATCAAAAAGTGTCGTTTGACCATCTTCAGGCAAATCAGCCAACTTCAGCATTCGCTTAATCTCAACTTCGCTGGCACCATCAAAAACTGGCGTTGCCATGGGCACACCGCCTTTCAAGTTAGTCACCAACTCCCCGATCTGAGGGTCATTTAGTTTTGAAAAATCAACTCGAGTTCTCTCATCATTGTTATAAATTTTATCAAGAAAACCACGCACTGAGCCCAAATCATTGTTCTGCAACATACCATGTACTTTAAGCCCCAGCGCTTTGGCAGCCCAACCCAAATGCGTTTCCAGCACTTGACCAATGTTCATACGTGAAGGAACGCCCAATGGATTCAAAACAATATCTACAGGCGTACCATCTGCCATATAAGGCATATCTTCCGATGGCACAACCAAAGAAATCACGCCTTTGTTACCATGGCGGCCTGCCATTTTGTCACCCGGCTGCAGCCTACGCTTGACAGCCAAGTAAACTTTGACGATTTTTAATACGCCAGGCGCCAAATCATCACCTTGGGTGATTTTTTTCTTCTTATGTTCAAATTTATCAGCAACAGACTGCTTGGCATGCTCAAGTTGTTTACCTAATTTAGCCAATTGTTGATTGCCTGCATCATCACTCAGCTCAATATCAAACCATTCGTGACGATCTATACTTTTCAAATATTCCTGAGAAATTTGTGCACCCTTGGCCAGACCATGAGGCCCAGCATCTGCCATCTGACCTTCAAGCAAACTGGCTACGCGTTGATAAATATCATTCTCCTGAATACGGTATTCATCATTAACGTCTTTTCTAGCCTGACTAAGCATATCTGCCTGGATAGCCTCAGAGCGAGCATCTTTATCAACACCATCACGCGTAAAGACTTGAACATCGATAACCGTACCATTCATACCAGAAGGCACACGCAGCGAAGAATCTTTAACGTCAGAGGCTTTTTCTCCAAAAATAGCGCGCAAAAGCTTTTCTTCCGGTGTTAATTGAGTTTCACCTTTAGGCGTCACCTTGCCTACCAGAATATCGCTGGCATTCACTTCTGCGCCGACAAACACAATACCTGTTTCATCAAGTTTGTTGAGCATGCCTTCTCCCACATTAGGGATATCAGCCGTCACTTCTTCAGAACCAAGCCTTGTATCTCGTGCAATACAAGTTAATTCTTCGATGTGTATGGTGGTAAAGCGATCTTCCTGAACCACACGCTCAGAGATAAGAATAGAATCCTCAAAGTTGTAACCATTCCAAGGCATGAAAGCAACCAGCAAATTCTGCCCGAGAGCCAACTCACCCATATCGGTACAAGGCCCATCAGCCAGCACATCACCACGAGCAATGACATCACCTGGCTTCACCAGTGGTCTCTGGTTAATGCAAGTATTTTGGTTGGAGCGGGAATACTTGGTCAGAGAGTAAATATCAACGCCAGCTTCTTCAGACTGGCTTTCATCATCCTTCACTCGCACCACAACACGCGACGCATCGACAGAATCCACCAGACCGGAACGCTTAGCAACCACAGCAACACCTGAATCAATGGCAACATCTCGCTCCATACCCGTACCAACCAATGGCTTTTCTGAGCGTAAAGTAGGCACTGCTTGGCGTTGCATATTTGAGCCCATTAACGCCCGGTTAGCATCATCGTGCTCTAAGAAAGGGATTAAAGAAGCAGCTACCGAAACAATCTGTTTAGGCGACACATCCATGTAATCGATCTTATCAACGGTGGTTTGGGTAAATTCATTCCGGTAACGACAAGGCACAAAATCCGCCTCCATCTTACCGTCTTTGCCAAGCGGTACATTAGCCTGAGCAATGTAATAATCCAGCTCGTCAATCGCTGACAAGTAAACCACTTCATCTGTAGCACGACCATTGATGACTTTACGGCAAGGTGTTTCTAAAAAGCCATAAGAATTGGTGCGCGCGTAAACAGACAATGAATTGATCAGACCAATATTAGGTCCTTCAGGCGTTTCAATAGGACACACTCGCCCATAATGGGTAGCGTGCACATCACGCACTTCAAAGCCTGCACGTTCTCTGGTCAAACCACCAGGCCCCAATGCCGATACACGGCGTTTGTGGGTAACCTCTGACAAAGGATTAACCTGATCCATAAACTGAGACAATTGGCTTGAGCCAAAAAATTCCTTAATGGCTGAAGACACTGATTTTGCATTCACCAAATCCTGCGGCATTAAGTTATCCGATTCAGCAGCACTGATGCGCTCTTTAACCGCACGCTCTACCCGAACTAAGCCAATACGGAATTGATTTTCTGTCATTTCACCAACCGATCGCACACGACGATTGCCTAAATGATCGATGTCATCAACTGAGCCTTTACCATCACGTATATCAAGTAAAGTTTTGATAACAGCAATAATGTCTTCCTTATCCAAAGTACCAGAGCCTGTAATTTCTTCACGACCAACACGACGATTAAACTTCATACGTCCAACCGCTGATAAGTCATATCTTTCTGGTACAAAGAATAAATTCTTAAATAAGGCTTCAGCTGCCTCTTTGGTTGGCGGCTCGCCTGGCCTCATCATACGATATATTTCGACCAACGCTTCAAGTTCATTAGCTGCATTATCCGCATGTAGTGTTCGTGCAATGTAATCACCCACTTCCAAATCATTGGTGTATATTGTGGAAAAAGATTCCATGCCACTGGATATGATTTGCTCTACCAACTCATCGGTGAGCTCAGCATTAACATCAGCTATGAGCTCACCCGTACTGGTGTCAATCACAGCTTGAGCCAACAATTTACCTTGCAGATAACTGGCAGGCACAGCCAGTTCCTCTACACCTGCCTGCTCCAGCAAACGGATATGCCTTGCGGTGATACGTCGACCTTCTTCAACGATGGTTTCACCGTCGTGCACAATAGGGAAAGCCACTATTTCACCACGCAATCTCTCTGGTACAAGCTCTAAACTAAGTTGGCCATCTCTGATATGAAATTGGTTCCTTTCATAAAAAGTATCAATGATCTCCTGACTTTCATAACCCAGCGCCTTTAACAAAATGGTCACGGGTAATTTACGGCGCCTGTCTATACGCACATACAACAAATCTTTTGGGTCAAACTCAAAATCTAACCAAGAGCCACGATAAGGAATCACACGCGCTGAGTACAGCAGTTTACCAGTAGAATGGGTTTTACCCTTGTCATGCTCAAAAAACACACCTGGTGAACGATGCAACTGCGATACCACCACACGCTCTGTTCCGTTGATAACAAAGGTACCTACATCAGTCATTAAGGGCAGTTCGCCCATGTAGACTTCCTGCTCTTTAATATCTTTGACAGCACGGGTGCTGCTTTCTTCATCATAAATAATCAGTCTTACTTTCACACGCAGAGGAGCTGCATAGGTCAAACCACGCATTTTGCATTCTCTGACGTCAAATACAGAAGTGCCCAATGTGTATTGAATAAACTCTAAAACAGCATTACCAGAGTAACTTTCAATAGGAAAAACTGTTTTAAATGCCGCCTGCAAACCATGCTCCAAGCGCTCACCAGGCGTGGTATCGCTTTGCAAAAAATGCCTGTATGAATCAATTTGCGTAGCTAATAAGAAAGGAACCTCTTGCACATCGTCCAGCTTACCAAAAAAACGACGGAATCGTTTCATTTCAGTATACGAGTAAGGTTGAGCAGCATTGGAAACCATGAGATTACCTCAATATTGAGTTGGACAAACACAAAAAGCGGATGCACGAATGCACCCGCTGTAAACTAACGCTGTTGCAGAAATACAGTCGAACAAATTTAGACTATCTCTACCGTGGCACCAGCCTCTTCTAATTGCTTTTTAATATCATCAGCTTCTGCTTTAGCAATGCCTTCTTTCATAGTTGATGGCGCGCCCTCTACAGCTTCTTTAGCTTCTTTTAAGCCAAGGCCAGTGATGGCTCGTACAGCTTTAATAACCGAAACTTTGTTGCTACCAAAATCTTTAAGCACCACGTTAAATTCTGTCTGCTCAGCCACAACGGCATCAGCACCAGCAGCCACAACAGTAGGCGCCATAGCAGCAGCAGAAACACCAAATTTCTCCTCCATGGCTTCGACTAAGTCAACCACTTCCATCACGGTCATCTCAGCAATGGTATTTAAAATATCTTCTTTATTTACAGCCATGATCTCTCTCCTTCAACACAATAAAATTAAGATTGTTTTTTCTTTTGTTCAGCGACAGCAGCCACTGTACGAACCAACTTGCCAGGCGTTGCCGCCAATGTTTGCGCCAAGCGAGCAATAGGTGCTTTGAGCACATATGCCAGTTTTGACAATGCTTCGTCGCGGCTAGGCAATTTAGCCACGGCTTCTAAGTGTTCAGCTGACAGTAACTGTCCGCTGAGCGCCAATGCTTTCACTCTAAGCTTGTCATGATCTTTGCCAAAATCATGTAGTATACGCGCAGCATCGCCAGGGGCCTCAAGGGAAAAAGCTAAAAATGTGGTCCCCACCAGTGATTCATTCAAGCAATCAAAATCTGTATTTGATAAAGCACGTTTAGCTAAAGTATTGCGCACCACACGAAGATAAACGCTGCTGCCACGCGCTTGCTGTCGCAACAGCATCATTTCGTTAACCGTCAAGCCACGGTAATCCGCCACAACAGCAGATATAGCCTTTTGAGCTATCGCCTGAACTTCTTTAACCACTTCTTTTTTTTGTGCCAGCATCAGCGCCATAAGCCACCTCTTTAAATTTTCTCATTAACTGCCGACGCTAACCAACACGAGAGCATCGTCTATGTAGGCAGGGTCAACCTATTAAGAGATCACCTACAGTCTTAGACAGTATGATTTGTTTCTGATTTAAACACCCGACGAGCAGAAGACACCATAGTCCGCCATTATACATTAAACATGAGCAGACACAAGCTTATCCAGCTAAACTGTCAATGTATCAATGGCCAACCCAGGCCCCATGGTTGTGCTCACTGTCAATTTTTTAATGTAAACACCCTTGGCTGTCGCCGGCTTGGCTTTGTTTAAAGCATCCAGCAAAGCACGAATGTTACCTATCAAATGCTCCACGCTGAAATCAACTTTGCCGACAGCACTGTGGACAATCCCTGATTTATCGGTGCGATACTGTACTTGTCCTGATTTAACTTTCTCTACCGCAGAAGCTGCATCGGGAGTCACCGTACCGACTTTGGGGTTAGGCATTAAGCCTTTAGGCCCTAAAATCTGGCCTAAAGGCCCCACTAATTTCATAGCATCAGGCGTTGCAATCAGCACATCAAAATCAATCTGACCTTTCTTAATATCTTCAGCCAAATCTTCAAAGCCAACACGCTCAGCTCCTGCCGCTTGCGCTGCATCCGCCTGGGCTCCTTGGGCAAACACTGCCACACGTACCATTTTACCGGTGCCATGGGGCAGTTGAGTCGCTCCTCTGACCACCTGATCGGATTTGCGAGGGTCAACCCCCAGGTTAAAGCTGACATCCACACTCTCATTGAATTTGACCTTAGAGAAGGATTTCAGCAATTCAAGTGCTTCTTCAAGCTTATAGAGAGCACCAGGCGTCACCTTGGATTGAATGTCTTTAACGCGTTTAGATAATTTACTCATGTGTCACCTATGCCATTATTCTTTAATTTCAATGCCCATGCTTCGAGCGCTACCTGATAATGTGCGCACAGCCGCATCCAGTGAACCTGAACTTAAATCAGGTTCTTTTAATTTGGCGATATCTTCAAGCTGAGCACGGGACACCGTACCAACTTTTTTAACATGTGGCTCACCACTACCTTTGGCCACACCAGCTGCTTTTTTAATTAAAATAGATGCTGGAGGTGTTTTGGTGACAAACGTGAAACTGCGATCAGCATACACCGTAATCACCACAGGAATAGGCATGCCTGCTTCCATCTCTTGAGTTTTGGCATTAAATGCTTTGCAGAACTCCATGATATTCACACCATGCTGCCCCAACGCCGGACCTACTGGTGGGCTGGGATTCGCTTTGCCTGCAGGCACTTGTAACTTAATATATGCCGTGACTTTCTTAGCCATAGTTTCACCTTTTCTTTACAAATTCACACTTAAAAATATCAACCTTTTTCTACCTGAGTAAACTCAAGTTCAACAGGCGTCGAGCGCCCAAAAATCAAAACTGATACGCGCAAGCGACTTTTCTCATAATTGACCTCTTCAACCATGCCATTGAAATCAGCAAATGGGCCATCAATTACCCGTACACTTTCACCTGCCTCAAACAAAACTTTAGGCTTAGGTTTATCGACACCTTCTTGCACTCGCTGTAAAATGGCATCCGCTTCTTTATCTGTAATAGGCGCTGGACGATCGCTGGTACCACCAATAAAACCCAATACTCTTGGAATACTACGCACCATATGCCAGGTTTCATCATCCATCACCATACGAACCAACACATAACCCGGGAAAAACTTACGAGCACTCTTACGTTTATGCCCTGCACGCATTTCCACAACTTCCTCTGTTGGGATAATTACTTCCTCAAACCTATCAGCCATATCTTCACGCTGGATACGAGCTTTAAGCTCTTTCATAACGAAAGATTCGTAGCCAGAGTAAGCATGGATAACATACCAGCGTTTTACTGTACTTTGTGTTTCACTCACAATTCTTCACCCTTTTTGGCCGGTAATGACGCCTACAGACCACAACAATGTGGAGTCCATCAGCCACAATAAAATGCCCGCAACCAGCACCATCAACAACACCACAAAAGTCATCTGCAACGACTCTTGACGAGTTGGCCATACCACTTTTCGCATTTCTGCTTGAGCCATCTGAAAAAATTCAATGGTCTCCTTGCCCCAATTGGTGAAAGCCAAACATGTTATAGAGACAACACCCGCCCCCATCCACAGAAGTACACGTTGATAAGCACCCATGCTTCCCATGTAATGCAAAACCAAAGCTCCTCCCACGACAAGCAAAGACACCAGCCACAACAATCTGTCTAGCCCGGTATGTGTTTCATTTTTTGTCATCACATCTTCCGTAAATGGCAGGCCAGGAGGGAATCGAACCCCCAACCTGCGGTTTTGGAGACCGCCGCTCTGCCAATTGAGCTACTGGCCTCTAGACACATTGTTAACGCTTACTCAAATATTTTAGTAACGACGCCAGCACCTACAGTACGACCGCCTTCACG
>CAYGTQ010000045.1:0-13218 GCA_964352915.1 uncultured Legionellales bacterium | reverse complement strand
GTGAGTTCGGTATAAGGAAAAGGTTAATGTATTGAAAAATAGGCTCTTTTATGATCTGATCGGGTTGCAAAACTCAATAATCAGAACATGAGTCTATTCATGGACAGCATCTGTGCTGTTTGTCAAGCAAAATAAAGTGCTTCTTTTTGCCAAGGTGTTCTTCTCTTCATGACGCTGTTGAGCACGGCAAGTAATTTTCTCATGACAGCGATGACAGCGACTTTGAAAGGCTTGCCTTGGGTTCTTAGCCTATCGTAGAAAACTTTCATGTCCTTATCACACCTTGAAGCAGATATTGTAGCCAGATCACTCACCATGGGGTGTGGTATTTCGGGTTTAAGCTGCATAGACTGATTAATGATGTTGGTGAGTTGATAGCGTTTAAACTCACTCAATCCACCACAGATGACAGAAAACCTGTGCCTGCTTTAATTCAAGGACTCTGCTGTAAGCTAATTGGCGATAAGGGCTACCTGTCCAAAAAACTCTTCGAGCAATTATACAAACAAGGATTACAACTCATCACCAAAATTAAGAAAAATATGAAAAACCAACTACTGCCTGTCATCGATAAGCTCTTACTCAGAAAAAGAGCCATCGTTGAGTCTGTCTTTGACCAGCTCAAAAATATATCACACATTGAGCACTCAAGGCACTGTTCATCTACCAGTTTTATGCTCAACCTCATCTCAGGTTTAGCCGCTTAAACTCTACAACCTAAAAAGCCTTCTATGCATAACAGTAATCATATATGCATCGCTTGAATTTAAAACCTTATACCGAACTCGTCTTATTATGGGCCAGTAGGGGCAGAGCCACTCTGGAAGGCAGTTCTAACCAACTCTTCAAATTCATGATTAAGATGTCGATCATGGTCTTGAGTGATTTTATTAATGATGTCATCTAGAGCTTCTGGAACCTGAGCAATGAGCCGTTCTAGATCATTTCTGATATCATGCTCATCTAATATCTGCTCACCGTACAATTCAAAAATAGCGGCTAGGATTTCGATGCGTGCATCATAGTCAGAAACTTGATTATCTTCGCAATCTAAACAGATGTCATGAATAATCTCAGCATAGTTTATCTCACTCATTTGCTTTGCTATAAGATCACCCTCGGCTGTGCTGTCTGGTGTAAACAAACAAAGACTGTGTTCAGCACGTAGGCTTTGTGCATAAACCAAATCCTTCAAAAGGGTGGCTAATTGTGGCCTTTGCGCAGGCATTTTCAAGCGCTCTAATGTGGCTTGCCCTTGTTCGGTTGTTAAATCTAAATTCCCGAAAGCCTGTAATGTTTCAAGCGCATTAGGTTCGCCTTCACAAAACCACTGATGCAACATCCCCATGATGAAAGTATCACCTTGAGCGGTGGCTCTATATTCAGGGTGCTCACTTAATTCTGTGAGACAAAAGTTTTTAAATATCTCTGCAAACCCTGGGTCTTTTAGGGCTTGGGCTTGGATGGTACCGCTAAAATCCAACCCTAAATCGAAAGGATAATCGACTTCAAATCGAATGTCGTCAGCATCTAGGTCTACGACAGCGCTGGGACTTTTGAACCATTGATCCAATGAAAAGAAGGCAGCAAGAAAGGCTTTTTGATCATCGGGGTTGCTACTTTCTAATAAATTATCTACAAAAAAATCACGCAGTTGTTGTTGGGGTAATGTATGAAACAAATGTTCCAGTACAGAATACGTAAGAGGTTGAGCATATTTTTCAATAAAATCTTGGGAAACAGGCTCGCTGGATTTAAGAGACTTTAGGAACGTCTTAGCTTCAGTCTTGAAAGTAGGAGCTAAATCTATATTTTTGTCAAGGCAATTGAATATCTTATCTAGATTTAGATCACCTTTTTCTAAAGAATGCTCTATGTTTAATTTAAAAAAATTGGCGAACCAAGATTCTGAAGTGTCAGCGGCTAGCAAGATGAGATCGTAGGCTTCTTCGTGGGTATTAACATGGCGAATATAAGCTTGTAAAATTTGTTCAGCAGGTGTCATGGCCATTTCCTTGTCGTTTTTAAATATTATGAATTGAGTATAGAACAGTGTTGGTATTTTTGTACAAATGTGGGGCCTGAGGGAACCCCACATAATTGGTCAATCGCGACACATCGTTTCATGCAAGGTGGTGTAGATGGCGTTGGTTTTACAATCTAAATAACGTGAGCTCGGTGTAAGGACAAGTTTAAGGCATTGGAAAATAGGCTCTTTTATGATCCGAGCGGGTTGCAAGGTGTTGTCGAATAAATGGGATTTTTAATCAACAACGCCCTGGGGATTCTTCAGAGCTAAAGCGGCAAGGAAAATGACTGAACCAGAGTCTGGCAGATCTACTTTTGACTGAAATAAGTTGAATTCTTTCGACAATTTGAGTGCACAATGGCTTGGCGCGGAGAGCCAACTGACTTGAGCTGCGCTCGGCTTGTCTGTCAGAGCTGTGGCCATGGAGATCATGCTGTTGGCCTGTGAGCAGGATGTCTTGGGGCAACCCCAAGGATTTTGGAGGTGGAGTTTTTCATCAAAGGCAACTAAGTCGTAGCCAATCAGGAATCTCTTTATAAGAAGGCTAGGCTGTCAACACTCAAGGGCTATTAAATAGGTTTTTAAAGCCACCAATTGTGTTACAATAAATGGCCAGATTACATTCAAAATCAATTTATAAATTTGATGTGGAGCCTACCCGTATATGACTGAAAACACCTATGATTCGTCGAGCATTAAAGTCTTAAAAGGTCTGGATGCTGTTCGCAAGCGCCCGGGCATGTACATTGGAGACACTGACGATGGTTCAGGTTTGCACCATATGGTATTTGAAGTGGTGGACAATGCCATTGACGAGGCTTTGGCAGGGCACTGTAGTCATATTGAAGTGAGAATTTTAGCTGATGATCGGGTGTCAGTGCAGGATAATGGCCGTGGTATACCTGTTGGGCTCCATGCCGAAGAAGGGCGCTCAGCGGCTGAAGTGATTATGACGGTCTTGCATGCAGGCGGTAAGTTCGATAACAATTCTTACAAAGTATCAGGTGGGCTGCATGGAGTGGGTGTGTCGGTGGTCAATGCTCTGTCGGATGAGCTTGATCTTGAAATTTATTCAGGTGGAGAGGTTCACCAACAAACCTATCGTTTAGGGGTGCCGGATGCGCCTTTGGCAGTGACTGGCAGCACTCAAATTACAGGAACAAAAGTGACTTTCAGGCCAAGTACTGAAACTTTCAGTAATGTGGTCTTCCAATTTGATACCTTAATGAAAAGACTGCGTGAGCTGGCATTTTTAAATTCAGGCATAGCCATCCATCTTTTTGATGAACGCACCAATCAGGAAGAAAAATTTAACTATGAAGGTGGAGTTATAGCTTTTGTGAAGTATTTAAATACTCATAAAACTGTAGTGAACAACCAAATATTTTCTTCTAACTCAGAGCGTGATGAGATTGTAGTTGAGCTTGCGATGCAATGGAATGATGGCTATCAGGAAAACATTCTATGTTACACCAACAATATTCCTCAGCGTGATGGTGGTACTCATTTGGCAGGGTTTCGTTCTGCGCTTACCAGAACAGTCAATCAGTATATTGAAAAAGAAGGCTTGGCCAAAAAAGCCAAAGTAGCCACCACCGGAGAAGATATTCGAGAAGGTTTAACGGCTGTGCTGTCTGTCAAGGTGCCCGATCCAAAATTCTCCTCTCAAACCAAAGATAAATTGGTGTCTTCAGAGGTCAAGCCCGTGGTTGAAGCTTTGGTGGCAGAGGGATTTTCTAGCTACCTTCTAGAAAATCCCGCACAAGCTAAGCAAATGGTCTCTAAGATTATTGATGCAGCACGAGCACGTGAGGCTGCCCGTAAAGCACGGGATTTGACTCGACGCAAAGGCCTTCTTGACTCAGGTGGTTTGCCTGGTAAATTGGCTGATTGTCGTGAGAAGGATCCTGCACGGTCAGAATTATTCTTAGTGGAAGGGGACTCAGCGGGTGGCTCTGCTAAGCAAGGACGTGATAGACAGTTTCAAGCTATTTTGCCGTTAAAAGGTAAAATTTTAAATGTTGAGAAAGCCCGTTTTGATAAAATGTTGTCTTCACAGGAAGTGGCAACCTTGGTAACAGCCTTAGGTTGTGGCATTGGAAAAGACGATTATGAGCCAGACAAAGCACGCTATCATCGTGTTATCATTATGACCGATGCCGATGTCGATGGTTCGCACATTCGCACATTGCTGTTAACTTTTTTCTATCGTCAAATGCCGGAGCTTGTTGAAAGAGGCTATATATACATCGGTCAGCCACCACTGTACAAAGTTAAAAAAGGCAAAAAAGAGCAGTACTTGAAAGATGATGACGCTATGGATAATTTTTTGATTGATCTGGCTTTGGGTGAAGCCAAATTAATGGGTTCAGAGCCTATTGCTGACGAGCAGGTTCGGGCGCTTATCAAGCAAAGTCAACGAGTTAATCGTACCATCAAGCGTTTGTCTCGTTTGTACGATCAACCTGTACTTAAAGAATTGCTGTTGGCGTCTGATGCGCTTGAATGGCTACAGTCCCCTGAAAAGTTATTGCCTTGGGTTGAATCTTTGCAAGAGCGCTTAAATCAACAAGCTGACAGCTCTGTTAGGTATCAAATATCCATCTGTAATGAGCTTGAACCAGCTTGCCCTGAAATCATTGTTCAAGATGCAGGTGTTGAGCGAAGCTATTTGTTGCCTTTGGAGTTATTCAAATCTCGAGATTACCGAGATATGCGCAAGCTCAGTGATTTGCTCACGACTTTAGGCAAAGACTTGAGTTGGGAGTATAGAGGTAAGCAGCATGCCATGGTGGATTGTGTTGCTGATATTCAAAAATTGCTTGAAGATATGAAGCGAGGCATGAGCATACAGCGCTACAAAGGTTTGGGTGAAATGAATCCGGATCAGCTTTGGGAAACCACCATGGATCCTGAGACTCGCCGCTTACTGCAGGTGACGGTCACAGACGCATTAAGCGCTGATCAGATGTTCACTACATTGATGGGAGATCATGTAGAGCCACGTCGTGCTTTCATTGAGAAAAACGCTTTGTATGTCGGTAATTTGGACGTTTAGTTACCAGTCTTCAATTCAAATCCACAGGATCGACATCCAGCGACCAGTGACACTGGCGACTTTTGGATTTGAGGCTGTGCATGCTTGCTTTAAGCAAAGCTTGAAGTGCTTTGCGTGATGGCGATTGCAGCAACAATTGCGCTCTGTACTGGCCTTGGCGCCTCTCCATGGGAGCTGCAACGGGCCCTCTTAAAGTGACATCTGAGCAAGGAAGGCAAGCTAATTGGGTCTTGATATCAGCCAGTCCATTTAAAGCCTCACTCATGTTGGGCGCTCGGGCTCGAAATAAGGCTTGATAGCTGAAAGGTGGCAGCTGTGTCTTCTGTCGAGTTTGTAATAATTGGTTAGCAAAATCGCTGTAGTCTTCGTTAAGTAAAGTTTGCAACAACGGGTGTTCAGGGGCGTGGGTTTGTAGAATGACTTCACCAGGTAGAGAGCTTCTTCCTGCTCTTCCAGATACTTGTACCAGAAGTTGTGCCAGGCGCTCTATGCCACGAAAGTCACTGCTGTAAAAACCTTGATCGCTGCCTAATATACCTACCAAAGTGACCTTGGGGAAGTGATGGCCTTTGGCCAGCATTTGTGTGCCAATTAAAATGCTGGGCTCCCCCTTTTGGATTTGAGATAATTTTTTTTCAAGAGAACCTCGGCGCGATGTGGTGTCACGATCGATACGTATTAAAGGCACGTCACTGAAAAGCTTGGCCACAGCTTCTTCGATTTGTTCGGTCCCAAAGCCTATGGGTTTGAGCGTGGGTTGATGGCAATCAGGACATGCTTTGGGGAGAGGCTTTTGTTGCTGGCAATGGTGACAGCGCAATTGCTTAAAATGGTGATGATAAGTTAGGTAGTGACTGCATCTATGGCAGCTGATCCCACTGCCACAGTCTGTGCAAAGCATTACAGGTGCAAAACCTCGTCGGTTTAAAAAAAGCATTACCTGTTGTTGCTTTTCTAAATGTGATTGCATCGCTTTGATAAGAGGTGATGATAGGCCGCTGTTAAGCTTGAAAGTTCGCAAATCAATGACACGCTGTGAAGGCATCACCGCATGGCCTGCTCTTTTGGTCAGTGTCATCAAATGGTAACGCTTTTGTTGTGCGTTGTGCCAGCTTTCAAGAGAAGGCGTGGCTGAGCCTAAAAGCACAGGAATATTGAGCCTTTTTGCGCGCATTAAAGCGACATCACGTGCATGATAACGAAAATGATCTTGTTGCTTAAAGGAGGTGTCGTGTTCTTCATCGATCACAATAAGCTTAAGATTAAATAATGGCGCAAAGATCGCAGAGCGTGTGCCGATCACGATACAAGGCATATTCTCCTGGACTTTAAGCCAATGATTAAGACGGTTTTTTTCGGTTAAGCCCGAATGAAAAATATAGATGGGCACATCAAAATGCTTTTCAAAGCGCTCTATAGTTTGTGGCGTTAAACTAATTTCTGGAACAAGTAGCAGGCATTGCCCTTTTTGGGCAAGCACCTGCCGCATTAATTGCATATATATTTCAGTTTTACCACTGCCGGTAATACCATACAGCAAAGAGACATGAAATCCAGGGCCTTTCTTGTCAAAATCGTTGATGCAAGTACGCTGTTCTTGATTGAGTCTGATCGCTGGTAATGGTTGTCTAGATTTTGGAAGGGTGGGGGTGGGTTGTGATGCTGGCTTTTGTACAAGCCAGCCCTTGTTCCGTAGTGTGATAAGCGTGTGCCTTTTAATGTCATGAGCCTTTAATGAGCCATGACCAAGCGGGCTTTGTTTAAGCAGACGTATACATCTCACTTGCTGTGGTGCGCGGGTCAGTCCCGCCTCATCGATGGTTTTCCCTTCTAAACTTAAGTGCCAGAGAAGCTCTGATACATCATGGCGAGTTTTACCTTGCTTTAAAGCTGTGGGTAGCACAGAAAACAGCACCATACCCAAAGGATGGTTATAGTAACCTGCAGCCCATGTGATTAGTGTAAGCAGCTCTTCAGATAAAAGAGGCTCTTCATCCAGCAGTGCATCGATGGATTTGAGTTTGCTTGGTGCGCAATCAGAGTGTTGAGCTTTGCCGACGATCATACCGATCAAATAGCGCCTACCAAAAGTTGCTTTGACGCGCATGCCAGGTTTAAGTTGTTGCCAAAGCTCAGGTTCAGTGACGATGTAGTCGTAGTGCTGCATTTGCGGTAGAGCAAACACCACATGAGCGATACCATGAGACTTGCTAGTTGGCATGATGTTTGACTCGATTGATGGGGACATACAGGATACAATAGCTAGGGATTTTAATGCAATGGTGATTCATGTCGAAACAACTCATAGCTAAAGAGCAAGTGGCGAAAGAAGCTTTAGCCTATTTACCCATATCGGGTGTGATTGGCGTGGGTACTGGCAGCACCGTCAATTGCTTTATTGATGCTTTGGCTGCAAGTGGTCTGGCTGTACAGGCTTGTGTGGCAAGTTCTGAAACAACAGCCAAGAGACTTCAGGCACACAAGCTACCTGTGGTTGATTTTAATTCAGTTTCTGATATCCCTATTTATATTGATGGGGCCGACCAAGCCAATACCCTTGGCCAACTGATCAAAGGAGGGGGGGGCGCCTTGACCCGTGAAAAAATCCTGGCCACAGCTGCTAAGCATTTTTTATGCTTGGTAGATAAAAGCAAATGTCAGGGAATATTTGGGGATTTTCCTCTGCCTATAGAGGTCTTAGATATGGCGCGCAGCTTTGTGGCGCGGGAGCTTATGAAATTGGGCGGCCGCTCTCAGTACAGACAGCATACCGTTACTGACAATGGGCACGTGATTTTGGATGTACAAGGGTTGGACTTATCCAAACCCATAGCTTTAGAGCGCCAACTGAATCAAATTCCAGGTGTGGTTTGCCATGGGCTCTTTGCCTGTCGTGGCGCCGACACGTTGTTGGTGGCAGATAATGCGCAAATTTCCGCACACCATCATGCTGGTCGCTTGATGTCGGATTGATAAATTATTGATTTGTTAGAAAAAATAGATGACAATACCTGTCCACATATTTAAGAACACGCTATAATCGGAAAACGGCTTTTGCCCTTTATTATACAGTTTTAGCTTCATAGGGTTGACAGATTACAGATGTTAAACAAAATTTCCCGCATCATCATTTTATGTACAGTTGGCTTTATTTTATTGCCAGTTGCAGAGGCGGACAAGCCCAAGTTCATGTCGCTGACAGAAGCTGTAAGGCTTGCGCTTCGGTACAATCAGGCCATTGATAATGCTAAAAGCAATCGTATATTTCAGAAATTTGATTTGCGCATCGCTGAAAACGCGTATGAATTTCAGTATGCGCTAGGTGGTACTCATGGCTTCACCCCCAATGGAAAAAGTTCTGGCGATCGTTCAGCCCGGAGCCAAAAGCACACCCTCTCGCCAAGCGTGTCTATCACAACTCCTTATGGCACCAGTATAACTGCGAGCATACCGCATCAGACCAATGCTCATCATTACAGTGCAGCACCCGTGAGCTTGAATCTGTCCCAACCTCTGTTGCGAGGGGCTGGGCGCGCTGTGGTGCAAAACTCTTTGATCCAAGCTTACGATAAAGAGCGCATCAATAAACTGACGCTGCGCGATAACATTGCCACGGCTGTGAATGAAGTCGCAAGCCAATACAGAGGCTTAATACAAAAAAACAACGATGTGGATACGGCTGAGCAATCTTTAAAAGAAGCCAAGCGAGATATGGAGATCATTGCAGCAACCATTAAAGCAGGCAAAAAACCTGAAACCGACATCATTCAAGCAGAAGCGACCTATGAGGATTTGAAGTTTAAGATCGTAGGCGAGCGCAATGACCGTGATCAAGCGCGACAAACTTTGCTTGAAACCATTGGTCTTGAGCCAGAGATGAATATTCGTGTGCCGCATGATATTGATGTGGGCAAAATGCAAGTGCCTGATTTTGACAATACTTTGGCATTGGCTCTTAAAAACAACAAAAGTTATCAAGAAACTCTGCTGGCCACAGTCAATGCCAAGCGTTCTTTACACATTCAAAAAAATGCACAATTACCCGAGCTTACTTTGAGCGCCAGCACCAGTTTTGGCAGTGCAGATAATCGTGGATACAGCAGTATTTTTAGTGACAATAATCGCGGTCATTCGGTTGGTTTAAAATGGTCAGTTCCCATCAATGATTTGTCACGTAAGAAAAATTTGCTGCAATCAGAAGTTACCTTACAACAAGCTCTCGTAAACGAGAGAGCCGCCAAACGTAAATTGATAACGTCGATTAAAAATTTCATTACCAACATTCGCAATCAAATACAAAGTATCAAAGTAGCTGAGCGCAATGTAAAGAAACAAAAGCGTGCTTATGATATCACACGCAAAAAGCAAACACTTGGGCGTGTGTCATCACTGGAAGTGTCCAGCAGTCAGAAGAATTTAATTGATGCTCAAAAGCGCATGGTCAGTGCTAAAATTGCTTATCTCAATGCTATGGATGGTTTGCGTGCATCTTTAGGTACAGCGCTTGATTACTGGAATATCGAACTTAAGACTTAGAGGATGATGATGAAATACATAAGTCAAATTTTCATAATGACTTGGTTGGTATGTTTTCCGGTATGTGGAGGGGCTGAAGATGTCAAATCGACACCGCCCAAAACCATGACCATAAAACGTCACCATAAAACACACTCACTTTATTTTTCTGGGGCCATTTTGCCTATTAAGGCGACGGTGGTCAGCAGTCCAGTAGAGGGCGTGGTGAGTAAAAAGTTTTTTGAGTACGGCTCTATGGTAAAAAAAGGTGACTCGCTGGTGAGCATCAATTCCAATCAAGTGCAAAAAGATTACCAAGCAGCTTTAAAGCAGTACCTGGATGCGAAAGAAAAATTTTTTTCAAGTCAGGCGCAATTTGAAGGGACCAAGGAATTGTATGGTTTGGGGATCATCTCACGCGAAGAGTTTACCAATTCAAAAAATACCTTGCATCATAACAATGTGCATTATCTGCAATCACTGTATGCATTGAATGAGATTTTGAAAAAACAAAAAAATGATGATGACTTAACCAAGCTCGATTATTCTGATGTTAAGGCAGTAGATGCCGCACTTCGTAAGAACCACGATCATGTGGTGGTGACGGCAGAAGCAGATGGTGTGGCTCTGATGGCTCCATCTTCAGGTCGAAGTGGTGGATCAGAAAGTTTGGAAGAAGGTGGTCAGGTTACTCTAGGCCAAGCTCTTTTGACTTTGGGTGATCTCTCTGGCATTGCTTTAAATATACAAGTCACTGAAGTGGATGTAGGGCAAGTCAAGGCAGGTCAAAAAGTCCATATAACAGGAGTGGCTTTTCCTGGCATCAAGCTTTTAGGTGAAGTGACCCATGTTGATGTCCAGGCATCGGCTGAAGGCAGTGGTCTGCCTACTTTTGCGGTCAAAGTGAAGGTTGGTGAGTTAACAGAAGAACAGCAAAAAATTATTCGAGTTGGGATGAGTGCTAAAATCCAGCTGGACATTGAGCACCCGGAAGCTTTGCAAATTCCCATTAAGGCAGTCTCGCAAAAAGACGGCAAGTCGTTGGTGTATAAATTATTAAGCAATGGTGACAAAGAAGCTGTGGCTGTTAAGACAGGCAAAACATCTTTGGATCAAGTTGTGATAGAGGAAGGATTGGAATCCGGTGACAAAATCATCATCTCTGATTGAACTCAAAGGAGTTGTTAAATCTTATCAAATGGGTGAAACCACCACCACGGTGTTGCACGGCATTGATATGCAGATACAGTCAGGAGACATGGTGGCGATTATGGGTGCTTCTGGCTCTGGTAAATCTACCATCATGAATATTGTTGGCTTGTTGGATAGGCCAACAGAAGGCCGCTATTTTCTTAACGGTGACGATGTTAGTGACATTGACGATAATAAGCGAGCTACGGTTCGCAATCAAACCATAGGTTTCATTTTCCAGCAATTCTATTTGCTTTCCAAGCTTAGCGCCACCAATAATGTAGCTTTACCCTTGATGTATCGAGGTGGCATGAGCAAGCGCCAGATTGGTGAACAAGTGCAGCAGATTTTAGATAAGGTTGGTATGGCCGATCGTACTCACCATCGACCCAATGAGCTGTCAGGTGGTCAACAGCAAAGAGTGGCTATTGCGCGTGCCTTAGTAGGTGAGCCCGATCTTCTTTTAGCTGATGAGCCCACAGGTGCACTTGACTCGAAGACAGGCAAGGAAGTTATGGAGCTGTTCATCAAATTGAACCAGGAAGAGCGTAAAACTGTGGTTATTGTAACCCATGACCCAAATATTGGCGCACAATGCAACCGCATCATTCACATAAAAGATGGCGAAATTGTTAATTAGGCATTAAAAGAGGTTAAATCAGTGCCACTGAAGCAACATATTCAACAGGCCCTTGCTAACATTTTTTCAGCCAAGCTGCGTTCATTTTTGGCTGTGTTAGGTATTCTCGTAGGTACAGCTTCCGTGGTAGCTTTGGTTTCAAGTGGTCAACTCGCCACTAAAAAAGCGCTGGATCAGTTCAAGCATTTAGGTACTGATTTAATGGCTATGTCGTTTTACCTTACGGGCTCTTCAAAAAGTAACAGCGCTCCTGATGAATTTACTCTGGAGGAAATTGTAGCTATGCCAGGCTACGTTCCTCAGATTAAATTGGTGGCGCCTTACACCACCGTTTATGTGCCGATCAATTATGATGGCAAGCGTGTTAATGGCTCGATTGTTGGCGTGACCGAGGCATTACAAGAAACCATTAAAATCGAACTGATCAAAGGTCGTTTTGTCTCATTTTTAGATGAATATAATTATTACTGTGTGCTCGGCAATAAGCTTTACAAACAAATTCAGGCGATCAGCAAAGAGCCTGTGATCGGTAAGCAAATTCGTTTGGGTAAACTCTATTTTACTATTGCAGGGGTGGCTAAACATTGGCCGGAGAACTCTTTTTTCAATGCTGATATCAACAATGCTGTCCTGGTGCCTATTCATACATCTACCGTTCTTAGTAAATACAGTAAAATTAGAAATTTGGTAATGAAGCTTGAGGAGAAGACCGACATTCCTCAAATTCAAAACGAGATCAACAGTTATGTAGCACAAAATTCCATAGGTCTTCGTACATTTTTTAGAAGTGCTAGCCAACTTATCAATAGTATGGAGCAACAAAATCAAATATTCACTCTGCTTCTGGGTATGATAGGCTCTATCTCACTTTTTGTTGGCGGTATTGGCGTGATGAATGTGATGTTGGTGTCTGTCGCTGAGCGTCGCCGAGAAATTGGCATTAGAATGGCGGTCGGAGCAAAGCGTAAAGATATCCGCACTTTGTTTTTAGTTGAATCCATCATCCTGGCGTTTTTTGGAGGTACCATGGGTATTGTGGCAGGTATCATTGCTTCCTATGTCATTGCCGTCATGTCTAATTGGGATTTCACCATCTTTCTATTGCCGCCTCTGTTGGGTTTTTTGGTATCGGTGGCCACAGGTATTTTCTTTGGTTTTTATCCAGCTCACCGTGCATCAAAGCTCGATCCTATTCAGACATTACGCTACGATTGATACCACGCGACTGCAAAGCGAGAATATCGGGGGCAGGCCCTGTGCGATCGACACAAATCATAATTATTTTTAAACATTTTCAGCAACTGACCAGTTAATGATTGTGCACACAGCACCTGAGAAATCTCTTTTAAGTATCTGCAATGGTTTTCTTAGTATTTCACAACCTAATTAAACCATGGATAATACCGAAGTGAATTTAGCAGAGTGAGTTTGGCAATCAGCGGCATGCCCCTCTTTTTTAAACAACTATCCCATCTATCCAGAAAATCAAAGTGGCTATAGCTGCTTTGAGTAAGGGTCTGGTGAACTGTAGAGAGGATTTTTTCTTAACATGTAAATCATTTTACCATAGAAATTGTCATCTCTCATATTAAATCTGAATTCAGTTTCTTTAAGATGTAAGTAAAAGGTATGTTCAGCTAATCCATTGAACTTAGCTAATCGTCGTTCAGCAAAACTCCAAAAAGATTCTATGCCATTGATATGGCACTTACCTCGAGCAAATTCATCTTTAACGCGAGTTCGGTATAAGGTTTTAAATTCAAGCGATGCATATATGATTACTGT
>CAYGTQ010000044.1:0-13567 GCA_964352915.1 uncultured Legionellales bacterium | reverse complement strand
TTGTACAACCCCTATCTCTAAATTCCTTAATACTGGTTTGCTTTTGGGGTCCACCATACCTCAAGGAGAAACCAATGCTGGAACAACCAACTACTGCTTATGATCAATGGGGACAATTAGATCAGGAGATCTTAGCCTACAGCTGGCTTATTTCTATGAAAGGTTGGGAAACTTTTGACAACATGACGCCGTTAAAGCGACTGAATTACATGCTGGTATTGCAGGATATTGCCTCTGATATTTCCGAGCAATACCCTACCGATGATACTGACCACAATCCCATGCATCATATTCTCGAAAGCATTGATACCTATATTGAATTTGCTAAGCAATTTTTCCGTCCTAGTTTAATCGAGCCGGAAATAGTCCTAAACGAAGATCAAGTCATTGAACTGTGCACCATGGTACAGATGCAAAGGACTTTATTAGAGAATTTTCTAAAACAATCTTCAATACCTGAGCACGCACCTGTCTTGCTGGATTTTTTAAAGTGCTGTTCTGAAGGCGAAACAACAGTTGTTGTTACAGCTTATCAAAATCTAAAACCTGAACAACAAAAATGCTTAAGAATTTTAACTAAAGAAATGTTTATGAATGCTGCAGCTGACGTTCAAGAAAATATTTTTCAACCTTATATGGTTAACAAAATTTCTCAAAAATCATCATCAGCTAAAACAACTTCTGAACAATCAATAGAAAGTTTGTATAAAAAAAGAAATGAGCTGATTTCGCAGCAGGCTGAAATACAAAAATCAATTTATGAGAAATCCCACCGAGCATGGCTTGCTGAGAAGATTCGTCAAACGCTTGGTACTACGGCAACTTCAGGCACTATGGCATTTCAGGATTTCCCTCAACAACAGCAGGATGTACAAGGATTAATTGCTGACAAAGTTGACTCAAGGTTTTTTAGAGCAAGAACTGTTCTAGCAGCTTTTATTGAGGATCCTTCTGAAGAAAATCTGCATGAATTGGACGTGGTCATTAGAAATATCACCATGTCTACCTCTATAAAAAACAATTTAGCATTGCAAGCAAGTCCTTCACATCAAGCTGAGAACGCTCATGCCCATATACTAATGAATTTTTTAGATACATTGCACGATGTTAGAGCATTGATAGAAACGGCACCATCAGAAGAAAGTGTGATGTTTTTGCAAGGCTCCAGGCAAGAAGCATTAGAACAAGAATTATTAAAACCTAAGCCGGTTGTACCGGGTACCGCTCCTCTTTCAGCTGCTCAATTAATTATTGGTCGGCGAACCTCCAAAACACAAGACGCTGAGTTTCATAACCCAATTTTGTCTGCAGAAACTCTTGTACAACCAAAATCATCTGAGAAAAGTTATATATTACAAATAAGCAAAGCAAAGGAAAATCAAGAAAAACCGAGCATATACCAAAAATTACGAGAATACAAAGAAGAAATCAGAATTTTAAAACTCATGATAGAAGATATTAAAGCCACCGATGCATCGGATGAAAGGCTAACTCTGTTACACAATCGAGTTAAAGAACTTGATGGCCTCATCCTAAGCTGCAGTCAGTTACAAACGGCAAGCAGACCAGTTATAGCATCTATAACTCTTCAAACTGGAGAGTTTGAGGTTTGCAGAGAAGCCATAGAAGCATTAAAAATTGCATTTGCGAGGTATGGGCTCCCCCCTGAAACTCAGAGCATTGAACCCAGTTTGACTCTGTATGCAGTGCCAACATTGCCTGAAGATTTGCTTTTGTTGCAAACAAAATTGGAAGCTTTAGAAGCATCATTTCAAGCACTCAAAGAAGCACCTTGTGCCAATCCTGCACTTATCAGTGACTTTAAGAAAGCCATGCGAGAATTAAGAGTTGCATTTTTAGATGTTAAATTTGATGATACAACCATTAAGCAAGCAATCAACAAGCAGACGAGGGACCCTGATAATCTACAACAATCTGGCTTTTATGCTACGCTCATTCCAGCACAATATACTGAACCTAATCTAAGCATCACCCGTATTGTTGATGCGACTCAAGAGCTGATGATGACCGAAGGTCAATGCATCAAAACAGCCCTTAACACAAGCTTGAGATTCCTTTTTGCATCGGCAGAAGAGACTGCTGCAGATGTTCATAGAATTGCTTTAGATCTTGATCATCCTGATGTCCATCCTGAAGCAGGTGGTCTTACACCATTTTGACTTTGAAAGGTAGTTACTGTCATTACACTCAGTATAACTGTATAGGAAAAATCTCGCCACAGGCTAGCTTTCACCTATAATATGCACCTCATGCTGCAGTTCAACCCCAGTCTCTTTGTATATGGTTTTTTGTATATGGCCAATGAGCTTTTCAATATCTGAGGCAGTTGCATCGCCTGTATTAATAATAAAATTAGCATGCTTGGGTGATATCTGTGCTTTTCCTAGTTGAAATCCCTTTAAACCACACTGCTCTATAAGTTTTGCCGCATATTGTTCCGGTGGGTTTTTAAAAACGGAACCACAACTGGGGGCTGTTGGCTGAGTTGCTTGGCGTTGATTGACAAGTTCACGGATCCTTTCTTTGATGATGCTGGGCTCACCACGCACCAGCTCAAAAGTCGCACCTACAAACCATTTATCATGCGCTAAGCCAACTGTTCTATAGTTAATTTCAAAATCCGATGGATAGCAAGTAGTCAGGTTCCCAACCCGGTCGATCATGGTCACATCTTTAACATGCTGCCAAGTCTCACCACCCCAACAACCCGCATTCATTCTAAGAGCTCCACCTACCGTGCCTGGAATACCTGCAAAAAACTCAAGGCCACTTAAGCCTAATTTTGCACTGAGTCTGGCTAAAGTACCGCAGGCGACACCTGCCTGCGCTTGAATGATAAGCTCTTCGGGTTGTTCTATCTGAGCCAATCCACCTTGCAGTACCACAACAGCGCCATCAAAGCCACCATCACGAACCAACACATTGCTACCAAGACCCAAGATGCGTACATCGCACGACTGCTCCAACTGACTTAGCCCATATTGCCAGTTTTCTATGCTCTTGGGCTGCATCAAAATTTTTGCAGGACCACCTATGCGCCAGGAATTGAATTTCTTTAAAGAAACGTCGCTCTGAATTGTCATCATGGCCATGATCCTATCATGTCAGATCTTGATGATCACGCAACAACAGTGGCGTGGACGTAATCAGAAAACTGCTTAGCCAATTGCCCCACATCACCAGCACCTTGGGTTATGAACACATCATTTTTTTGTAACATGCTGTGAAGGCGAGGAAAATTTAACTGCTCACTGGGTATGTAATGAATACAGAGCTTTGGATTAACTGCTCTAAGCGCCCGATACAGCTCTTCGCTGTTGATGTTAGGCTCTTCACTCTCACCAGCACTATAAATATCAAGTAAGATTAAGCTGTCAAGAGAAGACAACACTTTCACAAATTCATGCCATAACGTACGTGTTCTTGAATAACGGTGAGGCTGAAACAGCATCACTTTGCGCCTTTGCGGCCATAGAGCATGCATGGCATCAATGGTCACTTCAATTTCACGTGGATGGTGTCCATAATCATCAAGCAACAGTGCTTTACCATCTTGCACATCAAATTCACCATACATTTGAAAACGTCGAGCCACTCCAGAAAACTGCTGCAATGCTTTTTGGATCTGATCATGGTCAATATCCAGATAATCGCTGATAGCAATGGTTGCCAAAGCATTTTGTACATTGTGCCGTCCAGGAAGATTAAGCACCACAGGCCAATGTTCTCCACCTTGAATTGAAACATCGAAACAACTTTGACCATTTTTATGATGGTAATTCAAAGCGTGTACTTGTGCTGATTCATCAAAACCATAGGTCCTTATCGGGCAAGAAAGCTTAGGCACAATGGCCTGAACACCAGGGTCGTCAATACATAAAGCTGCCAACCCGTAAAAAGGTACTTGCTCAATAAACCTGACAAATGTTTCACGAAGCTTATCCACACTATGATCGTAAGCCTCTAAATGATCACCATCAATATTGGTGAGAACAGCCACGATGGGTTTTAAATATAAAAATGATTTATCACTTTCATCGGCCTCTGTCACGATATAGCGACTCTTACCAAGGCGTGCATGAGTGTCTAAATGATTGATGCGCCCACCTATCACAAAAGTTGGATCGTGCCCTGCCTGTGCCAATACACTACTAATAAGGCTCGTCGTTGTGGTTTTACCATGAGTGCCTGAAACTGCAATACCGTAACGAAAACGCATCAACTCAGACAATGCCATGGCGCGAGGAATTACAGGAATACTTTGGCTGAGTGCGGCCAACACTTCCGGATTGTGAGCAGGTACAGCTGCGGACACCACCACCACATCAGCTGTGCCAATGTGAACTGCATCGTGTCCATGAAATACTTGAATGCCAAGAGCTGCTAGCCGTTTTGTTACAGAAGAGCTCACCAAATCAGAGCCACTCACTTTGTGCCCTTGGTTAAAAAGGACCTCAGCAATACCGCACATACCAACACCACCCAGGCCCACAAAATGCACATGGCAGACTCGGGCCAGATCTATCATCTAAGTACTCCTTTGATATAATGGGCTTGATTTTCATAATGGATCCGCAAAATCAAAGCTATGGCCGCACAACACATCACCAAGCTACTGCCCCCATAACTGATCCCGGGCAGGGTCAGCCCTTTGGTAGGCAACAGCCCTGTATTCACGCCTACACTGATAATAATTTGAACTCCCATAGCTATCATAATAGCTTGCGCTAAAAAACCATTGTAATGTTGACGACTGAGGTGCGCTTGATGCCCTATCCACAGCCCACGGCCAATTAAAACCACAAAAAGTCCTACCAATCCAATACCACCGATAAGACCAAGCTCTTCGACCATAATAGCAAAAATAAAATCTGTATGAGCTTCTGGTAAATAAAACAGCTTTTGAAAGCCTTCACCAAGCCCCATACCCAACCAACCTGCACGCCCAAATGCGATCAAAGATTGGGTCAACTGATAACCACTATCAAACTGGTTCGCCCAAGGATTTAAAAATGCAGTCAATCGCTGAAGGCGATAAGGTGATGACAAGGCTAAAATTGCAAAAGCAGCACCAGCTCCCAACAGCAAAAGAAGAAAAACGCGAATACGCACACCACCTAAAAATAGCAAAGCCAAAGACATGCTGCTGATAACCACTGCGGCACCAAAATCAGGCTGACATAGCAACAAAAAGCCTATCAAGACCACAACAAATAAAGGTTTGAGCAATCCCTCTGCTGAAAAACGCAGTGATTCATTGAATTGCACCAGATAGCGCGCTAAGTAGACAGCAACACCCAATTTAATGATCTCTGAGACTTGCACTCGAATAAAACCAAAATTTAACCATCGCGTACTACCATTGACCTCTCGCCCAACACCAGGTACCAAGACTAAAACAAGTAACAACAAACAAAAAAGCAAAACCCAACCACTGTATTGTTGCCACCACTGCATAGGGATCCTAAGCAACACACCTGCTACCAACAAGCCAAGAAAAAGATGAGCAAGCTGTCTGACAATAAAATACCAAGGGTAACCATAAGTTCGCTGTGAGATGGCAAAAGAGCTTGATGCAACCATGATAAGCCCGAGTGCTACAATTAAAAACAGCGCCATACAAAACCATGCGTCGAAAAACTGACCCATTTTGAGGCTTTCTTTATCAAACATAATCATAAGATGAGTGTTCTTACCAACTGCTTGAATGTATCACCACGCTCCATAAAATGTATGAACATATCAAGGCTCGCGCATGCTGGAGACAACAACACAACATCTCCAGGTTGAGCACAGCTCTGTGCTGTTAACACTGCCTCTTTTAAATCATTCACATAAGTGATGGCCGTATGATCAACCATAGCATCACCTATAAATTTAGCATCTTGACCAAACAGTATGGTATGACGGATCTGATGAGATAGAGGAACTAGGCTATCAAAAGACTGCCCTTTTGCCACACCACCAGCAAGCCAAATTACTTGGCCTGTGATTTGCTGCTGCACGCCACAAATAGCAGCATGAGTCGCTGCTACATTGGTGCCTTTAGAATCATTGATCCAACGCACATCATTTTTCTCACCAACCAGCTCACAACGATGTGCAAGACCTCGGAAACTCGCAAGTGCAGCGCACATTTGAGCTGCATTAAGGCCTAAACAATCCCCCATCGCTAGGGCAGCTAAAATATTTGCCCAATTATGCTGACCGATCAGAGGCAACAGAGCTACAGATGCCATCAGCTCACTGCCTTTAGCCAAATAGTTTTGGCCATCATGCTCAACAATCCCCCAGCAACCCTCCAGCGGTTGATCCAAACCAAAACTGATGTGTTGGTCAGGATTTTCTGGCCAGGTGCATAGATCTTGGCGATTGTAGACTGCCTGTTTACCCCAAGCTAATAAGCGACGCTTGGATTTAATGTAATTATCAAAATGTCCATAGCGATCGAGGTGATCTTCGGTCACATTGAGAAGTGTGACCACATCGCATGCTAATAAATTTGTTAAGTCAAGCTGAAAACTCGATAACTCAAGCACATAAAAATCTGCTGGATCTTCCATCAGTAGTGAGAGTGCAGGTGTGCCTATATTGCCACCCACTCCTGCTTTGTAGCCACAACTTTG
The DNA here is from genome assembly GCA_964352915.1 of uncultured Legionellales bacterium. Classification (GTDB taxonomy): domain Bacteria; phylum Pseudomonadota; class Gammaproteobacteria; order PIVX01; family PIVX01; genus CAYGTQ01. Next base: position 6,920 of record CAYGTQ010000044.1, on the reverse strand, counting down.
TAGCAAGTGTCCAATCAATGCTGTGGTGGTGCTTTTACCATTGGTGCCTGTAATGCCAACGATGGGTGCATCGCATCTGTCTGCAAACAACTGTATATCGCTCATCACAGCAATACCGCGGGCCGTAGCTTGTTGAGCTACAGGATGCTCCATGGTAAAACCAGGGCTTGCTAGAACAGCCTCCACATCGCGCCACATCGCAGGCTCTGTGGCGCCTAAATAGCAATCAGCAGTAGGTACCAATCTCAACAATTCTTGGTGCAACAAGGGTGATGGATGATCGTCATATACATGCACCCTCATACCTTGAGAATGTAAATAATGAGCGCTGGCAGTTCCAGTTTTACCTAAGCCAAGCACAAGATAGGTAGTTTTTTTCTTCATCACCGTAGTTTTAAGCTAGCAAGTCCAATCAATACAAAAATCAATGAGATGATCCAAAAGCGCACTATAATTTTAGGCTCTGCCCAACCTAACAACTCAAAATGATGATGCAAAGGCGCCATTCTGAAAACTCGATGGCCTGTCATTTTAAAAGAGCCCACTTGGGCAATAACAGACAATGTCTCCAATACAAAAACGCCACCCATAATAAACAGTACCAATTCCTGGCGGACTAGCACAGCAATCACACCCAAAGTAGCGCCTAAACTCAAAGAACCTACATCACCCATAAAAACTTGAGCGGGATAAGTGTTGAACCAAAGAAAACCCAGCCCTGCACCAACTAAGGCACCACAATAAACTGTCAACTCGCCCACACCAGCAATATAGGGAATACCAAGGTATTTTGCATAAATTACATTCCCAGCAACATAGGCAAAAATACCCAAACCACCAGCAACCAACACTGTAGGCATAATAGCCAGGCCATCCAAACCATCGGTCAAATTAACGGCATTGCTCGTACCCACAATGACCAAAAAACCAAATAATAAAAACCAGGGACCCAAGTCCCAGATAAATTGCTTAAAGAAAGGCATTATGAGTTGAGTCGCTGTCGCTGATGACGTTGTATGGTACAGATAAAACATCACACATATGGCCAACAGAGCCTGTGATAAAAATTTAGCTCGCGCCGTAAGACCTTTATCACTACCACGAATCAATTTAAGGTAGTCGTCCGCGTAACCAACAATGCCAAATCCTATGGTGACAAATAAAACAACCCAGACGCAAGACTGTTTTAAATTACCACATAAAAGCACGCTGAATAAGATGCTTGCCAAAATCACCCCCCCCCCCATGGTGGGCGTCCCCATCTTGTCATAATGAGATTTTGGACCATCTTGACGCACAAATTGTTTGACTTTAAGGGCTTCCAGCCGACGTATGACACAAGGACCTATCATCAACGCCACCAACAATGCACTCAATACTGCTAGAATAGAGCGAAATGTAATGTAGTGAAAAACTCTAAGCCACGAGTAATAATTCTGTAAAAACTCTGTTAACGCCAACAACATATTAAATCCTTACTCAATAAGAAGTTGCATGACCTGCCAATATGGTTTGTGCCACATCCAGATCTGAAAAAGGGATCTCGTGATCAGAAAACTGCTGCAACCGCTCATGCCCCTTGCCTGCAATGGCGACAATATCTTCTGAGCCTGCTTTTTCCAAAGCAAGCATGATAGCACGTCTGCGATCAAAAACAATTTCTACCTGGCCCATATTCTGTATACCCTGGCAGATATCTTGCACAATATCATGAGGGGCTTCTCTACGTGGGTTGTCATTGGTAATGATCACAAAGTCCGCTAATTCGCAAGCAATCCGCCCCATCAAGGCTCGCTTGCTTTTATCACGCTCGCCTCCACAACCAAAAACACATATTATTTTTCGAGGTTGCATGCGACGCAGAGCACTCAACAGTTGCTTTAAGGCATCAGGCGTGTGAGCATAATCCACACATACGCGAGGCTTAGCATCACGCTGCTCGACCCATTGCAGTCGGCCGGGGGCACCAGCAAGTCTGGGTAGCAACTGTTGTAATTTTGATACATCTATACCCAATTGACAAGCGACGCCTACAAGAGCCAGGACATTGCTAACGTTGAAAGCACCGAACAAAGGCACATGTGCTTCAAACACTCCTCGTGGTGTCACAAAATGTGCAGAAAAACCTTCTGTATCAAAATCTAAATCCCGGGCAGTGATATCAGCTTGTTCTTTAAAACCAAAAGATAAGGTTGGCAGCTTGCCCTTAAGTTCCTGGTAGAGTTTTTGGCCAAAAGGATCGTCCACATTGATCACAGCTGACTTTGGTAAAAGTTCATGGAACAAACGGGCCTTAGCTTGGCCATAGTGTTGCATATCACCATGAAAATCCAAATGCTCCGGCGATAAATTGGTAAAAACCCCAACTTCAAAATTGACTTGATCAACTCGATGCAAAGCTAAGGCATGTGAAGAGACTTCCATCACAAGATGGCTTGCGCCCTCTTTAGCCAGATGAGTGATTTCACGATGCAAAGTAATCGGCTCGGGCGTGGTGTACCCATTGGGCACCACATGCGGAAAAATACCTGCACCGAGCGTACCAATGAGCCCTGTCAGCTGATCAAACTTAGACAGCATATCTGCTAACAGATAACTCACCGACGTTTTGCCATTGGTGCCTGTGATACCTATGGTTTTTAGGCAGGCAGGTTGATCGTAAAATTCAGCCACCAGCCGACTTAACTTTCGCTGCAGCTGCGGCAAAACAACGATAGGAACTGATCGAGACCAGACCAGCCGTTGAGTTGGATCAACCTCTGTATCAGTCAACACAGCCGCGGCGCCTGATTCAATAGCTTGAGCTATAAAGCGATTACCATGGTGTTTTTCACCAGGAAGAGCAATGAAGACATCATCTGGGCATAGTTGCCTGCTATCGCAAGCTAACCCTGTTACCTCAATCTCCATACTGGATGGTATATCCACCTCTTTTGCCAGCCATGCAGTCAATGAGCGCTTAGCCATGAGATGCTGCCTTGTGATGCATATCTTGCTGATCAAATGGAATTTGCAACAATCTCAATGTATCCGCCATGATGTGTGAAAAGACTGGTGCCGCCAGCACACCTCCATAATAATCCTCACCTTGTGGTTCTTGTAACACCACCGCTATGATCACACGAGGATCACTGGCTGGTGCCATGCCGACAAAAGACGCCACATGCCTGTCTTTATGATACCCACCACTCCCAGCAATCCGTGCTGTACCGGTTTTACCGGCGACACGATAACCTTTGACACGAGCATGCTTGCCCGTGCCTTTAGCCACCACGGACTCTAACATATCTCGCATTTGACGAGAAATCACAGGCGACAGCACGGAGCGCTGCACCACGGGGCGCTCAAGCTTTAAAAGTGACACCGATTTCAGCCGACCATCACCTGTAAATACCGAATAAGCCTGCGCCAGCTGCAAAGTGGTCACTGCAATGCTGTAACCAAAACCTAAAGTAGCCAGAGTATGTGAACGCCATTGCTCACGCTCAACCAACAAGCCATGCAATTCACCAGGATAACCACTTTGCGTTGCCTGGCCAAAACCTGCATGGCGCAACAAATTAACATAACGCTCTGCCGGCATAGATAACAACAACTTAGCGATGCCCACATTGCTGGATTTTTTTAAAATTTCAGTCACAGAAATTTTGCCTAAATCACGTAAATCACGGACATAATTGTTCTCAAGACGCATCCAGCCAGGGCTTGTGTCAACGAGATCATCAGGGCCATATTGACCGCTGTTAAGCGCACTGGCAATGGGGAAAGGTTTCATCACTGAGCCTGGTTCGAACACATCGGTTACAGCACGATTACGAAATAAATCGGTCTTAACGCCTTCACGCCGGTTTGGATTGAATGAAGGATGGTTCGCCATAGCCAGCACTTCGCCTGTTTTTGCATCCAACACAACGATTGAGCCTGATTTTAATTGAAAACGCCTCACCGCTGATTTGAGCTCTCTATAGGCCACATATTGAATACGACGATCAATGCTCAAATCCAAATCCTGGCCTGAGCGTGGCACTTTGAGGACATCTAATTCTTGAATGATACGGCCTAAGCGATCTTTATGAACTTTTTTACGCCCAGGAAAACCTTGCAGCCAATGATTAAATGCCAATTCTAAACCTTCTTGTCCTACATCATCGACATTGGTAAAACCAACGAGATGAGCCGTCACCTCACCTTCGGGATAAAATCGTTTGTACTCCGGCAGCAAATAAATACCTGGCATACGCTCAGCTTTGATCATATCAGCCACCAAAGGCTGGATCCCTCGTTTTAAGTAGACAAATTCAAGATGTGAAGCACGCTTCAGTTTTCGTTGCAGCGTTTTTAGAGGCAAATCAAGCCATACCGACAGCTGTTGCCAGTAGGGCTCAGCAGGCCTGGCTTCCAAAGGGTTGGCCCATACGGCGAACACCGGTGTGCTCACCGCCAAAGGGTTGCCCAGGCGATCGCGGATCATACCACGGTAAGCTGGAATAGAAGCCACACGCATGGTGCGCGCATCCCCTTGTTTTTTAAGGAAATTTTTATCAACCACCACAAGGTCGAACAAGCGATACACAATAGCCACCACACCAATCAGCAGCAGAAACATCACAAGCCAAAGGCGGCCAGGAGCATAAAATACATTGTCTTGCCTCATTAAAGCACAACCATCACAAGAGCGTCGGTGCCAGGTGTCTGCATGCCAAAATGCAATTGTGCCATAGCCTGGATCCTGGCTGGAGCTCCCCATGTGCTCTCTTCTAGCAACAATTGATTGTGCTCAATATGCAGCAGATGGGTTAATCGCTGCTGCAACTGAATTTGGTGGTAATAATATCGGGCTGAATGTTTAACATAGATCAGACCAAAGGCTGTTAAAATAATAAACATAAATAGCGCCATCAAACCAGAAAACTGCCGCCTTGACAATGTGCCTGCCGTTCGGCCCGAAGTTTTATGCTGTTTTTTCATAGCTGCCTATTTGAGGTCATGTCTATGTCCAAGCATATCAGTCTAGTCAAAAAGAATCCATGTGCTATGACTGGCTGCTGTCAGTTGATAGAAATGGACATGTCATCGATGTTCGGTGACAAAAGAGCTACAGCAATTTTTCAATGACCCTGAAAGTAGCACTTCTGGCTCGCCGGTTGTATTGAAGCTCCTCAGCACTGGCTCGCCCTTTTTTCAGGATCCATTTAAAAGGTGTTTGGATTTGGCTGGCTAAAATAGGAATGCCTGCAGGCCAATGGTCACCTTTGCATTGTTGTTGCATGAAATGCTTCACTAAGCGATCTTCAAGCGAGTGAAAAGTGATCACACACAAACGTCCACCAACGGCTAATGCATGGATGGCCTGCTCCAGACCTTGCTTGATATCGGGTAGCTCACGGTTAATCTGCATCCGAATGGCTTGAAAGGTCCGAGTGGCTGGATGGTGATGCATGGGACGGTTACCATAAACTTTCACACAAACATCAGCCAATTGCCGAGTTGTCTCAAAAGGTTTTTCTTCACGCTGCTCGCATATACGCTGCACAATAGCACGTGCCAGACGTTCTTCACCCAAAGTTTTAAGTACTTGGATCATATCTTCAGGAAGTGTTTCATTAACCCACTGAGCAGCTGTTAATGAAGCTGCTTGGTTCATACGCATATCAAGTGGGCCATTGTTTTGAAAGCTGAAACCGCGCTCCGCTTCATCTAATTGAGGGGACGACACCCCGAGATCTAATAAAATCCCCTGCACATGACCCCAGACTTGGCAAGATTCAAGCCAAGGCTGCATGTCTGCAAAACTACCATGATGACTCAAGACTCGGTGATCGTCCTTAAAGGTTTGCTGCGCATCAACCATCGCAGCCTGATCTTTATCTATCACCAACAGCTGAGCTTCAGATGATAAATCTTGCAGCAATGCACGACTGTGCCCACCACGGCCATAAGTGCCATCAACATAACACCCATTAGGATCGGTCAACCAGTGCGCAAGCACCTGCTCAAGCAAGACTGGTTTGTGTTGATTGGTGTCTACGTTCACTATCAGCGGTGCCTTTATAAAATCAGTTTGACTAGCTTAAACGAACAAAGGTGATTGTTAAAGGATCTTCCCTCAGATGCGTGATTCTCCCTCGATTTCCCGGACAGAAAATTGTTAAACTGTTCGAAGATGAGAAGGAGTATACAAGATGCCCATAAGAGTTAATGCTTACACAGAAGAATTTAAATCAGAAGCGGTCAAGCTAGCTCGAAGCCGTGGTTCAATTAAACAAGCCAGTGAAGCTTTAGGTGTGGTAAAATCGACCATCTACAGCTGGGCAGATAAAGCAGGCAGTATGGATTCAGGAAGTGGCTCTAAGCCTGCCTCATTCAATTCAACGGAGGCTCTGCTACGTGAAAATAAACAATTAAAAAAAGAGTTGTCGGCTCTTCGAGAGGAGCAAGCTATCTTAAAAAAGGCCGCCACATACTTTGCCTGGGAACTGGGGTGAAGTACGTGTTTATTCAAAACCATCAAGAAGAATTTTGTATTGGCAGGATGTGCCGTGTGTTGCTGGTCAGTCGTAGTGCTTATTATGATGGGTTAAACCGAAAACCCAGTACCAGACAACGAGCTAATGAGGCATTGGATGCACGTATCAAGAATTTATTTGATGAGCATAAAAGTCGTTATGGCTCACCACGCATCACCATCAACTACAGCTGGAGGGTGTCGTTTGCAGTCAAAGCCGTGTAGAGCGTCGCATGCGTGTATTAGGCTTAAAAGCTATAGGTAAAAAGAGACTGTTCACTCAACTGTGTCACGTCATCACAATTCGATCTTCAATCTTACTTGGAAGAAGTTATCGACAGCCAACGGAGGCTCTGAGCCAAAGCTTGATAAATCACAGAGCCAGAAGCTGGTGGCCCATATTGAGTCCAGCCTG
>CAYGTQ010000043.1:0-13601 GCA_964352915.1 uncultured Legionellales bacterium | reverse complement strand
GCAAACCAAAGGCGTACCATCGAAGGCAGAGCCAGACAAACAAGCTGAGTTTATAACAGTTTAAGCTTATTTGACTCAAGCATGCTCATCCTACTGTACGCATGTGTTCTAATTTTCATCTGACTCACAAAAACATTAATACATTTATTTTCACGCTCTTGAGCACATCAAAAGCTTAGGAGGTTGTTATTTTCCATCAAAAATAGTACAATAATTTTGCATATAAAATTTATCCAATTAGTACGATTAATGCCAAAACAACGCACCAAGCACAGATTCATTATTTTAAGCTTCATAGGTATATTGATTACCTTAATTGTATGGCCGCATACAGAAAATGCAGCACCTACATCACCTAATCAAAAAGCTACCACGATCAGCACAACTATGCCGCATTTGGCAACCATTGATATTTTGGAACCTGCCATAGGGCGTATCAAATGTCGACAAGCCCCCGTAGTGACTGCCGAAACACTTGGGCGAGTTTTATCGGTGCATGTAGAAAAGGGCCAAGCTATTCATCATGAGCAACTGCTGCTGACATTGGACGATCATAACTTCCAGCTTGAGAAAGATAGTGCTCAAGCTGAAATCAACCGCTTAAATGCATTAATTCAGCATAGCAAGCAGCAAGTTAAGCGCTTCCAAAAAATGGTTGAACAGAAATATGTGTCTGAAGCCAGATTGGAAGCTTATCAAACAGAATTACTTGCTTATCAAGCACAGCTCAGCAGCGCACAAAGCAAGTTGAAACTAGCTAATCATAAAATTTCGAAATCAAAAATTTTCTCTCCAATCAAAGGTGTGATTGAAAATCGCTTTGTGTCTCCTGGCGATTTCGTTAACATTGGAAGTAAAGTTTTCAAAATAGCTGCAACAGATGAACTGCTCGTTGAACTCCCTTTCCCTAAATCTTACAGCAAACATCTTAAGCCTGGCATGATTGTCTTATTATGTGATATGCCCCACTGTAAAGATCCTATCAAAGCTGAGATTAACCATGTTTTACCAAACATCCAATCTGATAGCCATAACATTTATGCCATAATTGAGTTGAATCAAAAAGAAAATCTTACTCCTGGTGGTGCTGTATACGCGCAACTGATTTTAGAAACTAAAAAAAATGTCCTACTGATCCCTAAGTTGAGCGTAGTCAATCGACCACAAGGTTCTATCGTTTACATTATTAAAGATAACAAAGCCATGGCAAGAGTTGTAACTCTAGGAACAACGCATCAATCCTTTATCGAAATTCTTGATGGCATCAAAAATACTGATGTACTCGCTCTAGATGGCTCTGGATTTTTATCTGACAATACAAAAATACGTATATCCAAGTCAACAGCATGACTGTATTGCAACACTTATTAAACCGCCACGTTTTCACATATATGCTGGGTGGTATGATTTTTTTATTTGGGGTAATCAGTTATCAGCGAATCAATATTGATCGATTTCCACAAGTAGAATTGCCCATCATATCTATTACAACTCATCTTCCTGGAGGTGATCCAACTGTTGTTGACAACAGCATCAGCTATATCATTGAAAAATCTGTTAACAGCATAGCTGGTATTGAACATGTACAGTCTACAGCATCATCAGGCGCAGCTGTCACTTTCATTACTTTTGACCTAGACAAAGATATTGATGTTGCTTTTAATGAGGTGCAAGCCAAAATCAATCAAATATTACGTGAATTACCCAAAGAAGCAGAGCCACCGATAGTTACGAAAGTGGATATGGGAGCAAACCCTATCGTCTGGCTTTCGCTTCATGGCGACCGTACTGCTCAACAATTAGATGATTTTGCTAGGGAGAGCCTAAGAAAGAATTTTGAAAACATTAATGGTGTAGGCCAGGTTATCATTGCTGGGGGACGAGAAAGACAGATCCGAATTAATTTAAGTTTATCTAAGCTTGCTCAATATCAACTATCACCTCAAAAAATACTTGAAGTTTTACAAAAAAATCATGTCAAATCTCCAGGCGGTTTTCTTATAGAGCCACAAGGCAAAGAATACCTAATTAAATTAGATTTAGAATATCATACTATTGATGATCTAAAGCAAAGCATCATCGGCTTTAAAAACCAAGCTCCTATCTACCTGAAAGACATTGCTACTGTTATTGATGGACTTGAAGATAAAAGAAAATACGCTTCATTCGATGGCAAAGAAACCATAGGCATAGGTATTATTAAAATACCAACATCTAATACACATCAGGTCATTAAGTCGGTTAAAGAAAAATTAGATTTGTTCATTTTACCTACCTTACCATCTGGAATAAAGCTAGAAATAGCAACTGATGACAGTCATTTTATTAAAGATATGTTCCAAAACCTATCTGAACATATTTTACTTGGAACTTTATTAGCAGCCATTATTGTAATGATTTTTCTTAATAATATTCGTTCAACATTAATTATTGCCACAGCTATCCCCATTTCATTGTTTGGCGCGATTATCATGATGTATTTCTGTGGATTAACTTTTAATATCATGACTCTTCTAGGGTTATTGCTACTGGTTGGTATTGTTGTTGATGATGCCATAGTTGTTTTAGAGAGCATTTTTCGTCAATTAAAAATTGACCATTTTTCTAGGAAAGAATCTGCTATTAAAGGATTAAGCCAAGTGTTTTTTGCTGTACTTGCAACTACTGCATCTCTGTTATGTATTTTTATTCCTGTTATTTTTTTAGGTGGTATTGTTGGAAGATTTTTTACATCTTTTGCTGTTGTGGTATCCAGCGGTATATTAATTTCATGGTTGGTATCTGTTGTCATTACACCAACTCTATGTGCTAGATTTATGAAAATAGATCGAAGCTCTTCCTCTACTATCGAAAATGTCAGCCAATATTTAAGCAAATTAGAAATACATTATAAAACCTTTCTTTTTTGGTCATTACACCATCGTAAACGATGCCTTTTAATAGTTGCAATAATTGTGACCTGCTCTTTCTACTTTCTGTCTGCAGTGGGTAAAGAATTTTTACCAAAAGAAGATACCAATCGCTTTCTAATTTTATTTAAAGCACCCTTAGGATCTAATATTGACTATACAATTTCCAAACTAAAAAAAATTGAGCTTGTTCTTAACCACCATGAAAATATCAAACACTATTTTTCTACTATAGGCCTGGAACAAACTCGCCAAGTGAACGAAGGTCGTATCATGGTGATATTAACTGACAAAAGCTCACGCAAAGAAAGCCAAACAACTATTATGGAGACCTTACGGCAAAAAATTAGAGGCATTCCAGGTATTCAGGCATCTCTTGCACCAGAATCGATAGTGAGTGGCGATAGAGGGGAGCCTGTGAAGTTTGCAATTATCGGCCCTGATCTAGAGCAAGTCAATCAATCAGCAAAAACATTATATACAATGCTGAACTCACACCCATCATTTTCATACGTTGATTTAGACAATGCAGGCTATCGCCCTCTGCTTAAAGGTGATCTGGATCGCAATCAATTAGCAAAGTCACTATTTACTGCCAGCGATATAGCTACATCACTGTACATACTGACAGGTGGCTTGCAGGTGGCGAAATTTAACCACCAGGCATCACAAAATCATCGGATCCCTATAGTGTTAAAAGCTGATGCTTATGAACTATCCGAACCATCTCATTTAAAATCTATTTATTTATACAATCAACAAAACAAAGCATACCGTATCGATCAATTGATTGATTTCAGCTTAATAGTTGAATCTTCCATTATCCAAAGATTTGATTTCCAATACACCAAGCAATTCTTTTGCACACCCAGTACCACGCTTGGTGAAGCGATGTCCTTAATTAGAGAAATAGAGAAAGAACACCTACCCAATGGCTATCGCATTAAATTTTTAGGGCAAGCTGAAGAATTTAGTAAGACCACGAGCTATATGATTTTTGCATTTACTGTTGCTTTAATTTTACTGTATATGGTACTGGCTAGCCAGTTTAACTCCTTTATACAACCTGGCATCGTGCTTATATCGCAACCACTTGCTATGGTAGGTGGCGTTTTTGCACTTTGGTTATTTGGACAAACTTTAAACATATACTCAATGATAGGCATGGTTCTGCTCATCGGCTTGGTTGCAAAAAATTCAATTTTACTAATTGACCTCATCAATCTACACAGAATACATCAACCGTTACTAGATGCTATCTGCAGTGCATGCCCCATTCGTCTGAGGCCTATTTTAATGACATCACTTACCATCATTTGCGCCTTGTTACCTGCTGCACTCGGCTTTGGTGCAGGCGCTGAAAGCAATCAGCCTATGGCCATTGCCATCATAGGTGGCATGCTATCATCAACTGCGTTAACATTATTTATCATTCCAGTGATATACAGTCTTGTCATTAAATATGAAAAATCTTCTGTGATGAGCGAATAATAAACAAAATCAGTGTTGTTTTATTAACTTTATCAAGACCTATAAAATTACAAATGGAACTATAATTACATTTATGCAAAAATCTTCTCCTTCATTATTATTGCTGGCCTTACTGCTATGCATCCCCATTTTATCTGAGAGTGTATACACACCTCTATTGCCCGCTATTGCCCATGAATTTTCAGCTGCGCCCAGTATCATTGAGTGGACTTTCAGCAGTTATTTCACAGGATTTGCCCTAGGCATCATCATATGGGGTTATTTGTGTGATTTCTTTGGAAGACGATATGCAATGCTGTTCGGATTATGCTGCTGTATTTTTAGTAGTTTAGTTTTGCTGTTATCACAAAATGCATACTGGTTACTGGTGATCCGATTCAGTTTAGGCTTAGGTATGAGTGTATGCTCTGTGGTGACACACACCATCATTCGCGATCTGTATATAGGAAAAACTCGTAATCAAATTTTTTCAAAAATTGGGGTTTTTATTAACACCATACCACCCGTAGGTGCCATTTTAAGTGGTTATATTGTACAAGGCAAAAACTGGCGCCTAAGTTTTATTATACTTACAGTATATTGCTTCATGCTATTTATTTATGCGTACTATCGTCTGTCAGAAACGCGCCCTGTCCTCTCATCATACCATTCATCCTTTATCAATATACCTCTTATTAAGAAACTACTTGGAGATCGATTTGTTATTTATTGCGCGATTGTCATGGGTACAACCAATGGAATATGGTTCAGCTATTATGCAGAAGCACCATTTATACTTATCACATTACTCAAACTTTCTCCCAGCCAATATGGAGCAACCAGCATCATCTTAGCTATAGCAGCATGTTTAGGTTCAATTTCCTCTCACAGAATGAACAAAAGGCATTCTGAGAAAAAAATTATAGAGATTGGCGGACTAATTAGCCTTATAAGTTTTTTAATATTAATGATCACCATGAGTTTTTCAGCCCATCTTCATGCAAATGTGATTATTTTTACTATTATTTTTGCAATGTCAGGATTCATGTTTGGAAGTGTAGGGCTTATTATACCTAATTTGATCAGCAACGCTCTTGTCAACTATGAAAATACATTAGGACAAGCAGGATCATTTTTTGGTTTTTTATATTATGCTGTAGTGGTAACTATAACCACTATTTTAGGCTTACTGCATGATGGCTCTATGATTGTTATGCCTCTGTATTTTTTTACATTATCTTTAATGGTATTTTGGATCATTTACTTCAAACTAGCGAATTTACGCTGAGCCCTTTTATTCCCATTTATGCTTCATATAATCATTAAATGCTATGATATTATCTGACTGAAGCTCTAAAAATTGGTCTTCAATAAATGCGTAATAGAAAGTGCCGTATGAGCTAGAATAAGGTGTTGTTTCATAGAGACAACTCTCCCATTGTTCACTGTCAGCACTATAAAAGGGTATATGTTGAGGGAAACAAGGCATTTTACGTCCTTGCTCTATTTCTTTCACCGTATCATATGTTAACCCTACTGAGATAGCTAATTCACAAAACATTTTCATCTCTTCTTGCGATCGAACAAAAAACCATTTGACAGCACCATCGCGATCGAGAAACAAATAGCTACCACTACTTTCTACTAAATAAAACTCAATAATATCGTATTGCTCCATTAAAGATTCCATGACATGAATAAAATCACTTTCTTTTAATATAGAGGTGCTATTATCTAGGAATAAATCTTGAATAACCAATGATCTATCTAAAAAATTTTTTTTCTGCAAATCACGTATGATTAAATTAATATTGCTTATATCATCTTTGCCTTTTACAAAAAATTTATCAATAATGCCTTCATTAAACGCTTGCACAGCGATCTCCGAATCAGCCGCTCCAGTAAGCATGATTTTCTTAATATAAGGGTCAGAAATTTTTCTGCAAAAATCAATGGCATTCATTTTTGGCATCGAGTAATCAACTACAACAACTGAAATTTGGTCAAATCTTTTAGGGTTGTAAATTTTTTCATAAAGATTTTGTATATTTATATGAATGCTATTGCTGTTTTGTGTTGCATCGTAACCTTCATCATATTTTTCCATATCAGTAATGTGGAATGGAACATGACTACCGTAACTTTCTATAGTTAACAGAGCTTTGCAAGGGTCGCTTTCTGTGATATAGGGTAAATCGTCATCTATCGCAAAGGGAATTGAATTAAGAAAATTTATATTATCATCTAGAAATAATGCTGTTGTCGGGTGATATACTGCAGGTAAATTAATTTTTTTATTCATGACTATCCTTGATGTAATTCAATTATCATACTATGACTTTAGGAAATATCAATGTAAAATGCGCATATTCACCATATGAAGAATCACAGGTAATTTCTCCACCAAAACTTTGCATGATGATCCTTGATATAAAAAGACCAATACCTGAACCATCTTCTTTAGTTGTATAAAATCTCTTAAAAAGTTTTGGCAATACTTTTTTCGAAATCCCACACCCTGTATCTTTAATATGCAACTCATTATATCGTTCATTCAAAGATAACCATATATTTATTTCACCTTTCCCTGCCTTATCTATCGAATATAATGCATTTTTAATCAGATTAAATATGACATTTTCTAATAGAATTTTTGATCCAAAAACTTGGAAGCCATGATTAAAAGACCAATTTATTTTTTCTCTTTCAGAATTTTTACGGTAAGGGTAACGTTCTAGCGCACGCTCTAAGCATTCTATTATTTCATAATGAATAAAATCATCGCGTTTCACACTGACATCTTGTGTATTAATTAACAACATATCTATTATTTTGTTAGAATAATTTGTCTCAGCCTCAATATTCTGGATAACTGATAACATTGCACGAAATTTATCAGGACGAATTTCCGGCAGGTCTTTATAATGATTTCTAGCTCTCAGATACCCATCAAAAATAGCTGGCAGATATTTTTTTAACCCCAGAGCATAATCTTTGATAGTTAAAAGAGGTGTTCTTAATTCATGAGAAACTATCTTACTTAAATCATGAATTCCTCTTAAATGTGCTTTATGTGTGCTGTATCTTCTATGAGAGAAAGTCCCACCAATGATTATCAATGAAATTGAATTTATGATAAATAAGAGGCCATATGGAATATCCATGGGCATCAAAAAATTCGGATTGATACACCAACAAAGCAAACAAGCAATCAATATACCTAATGCAAGCGACCACAACACGATAATAATATCCACCAACATAATCATTATAGCCAATACAGTTGAGCCATTAATCAAATCAACCAATTGAAATTCATTCATGATTAATGTATAAGTAAAGAAAAATGGAAAGCTTACTGTTAATAGCAAACACCAATACACAGGTAACAGCTTCTCCACTAGCTTCGGCCAGTAATTTGGAAACACCAAAGGCACGGCCAATAAACAAATCGACATCCTCAAATAAATGTGATTAGAGAGACCTCCTTCAGGAAAAAAAACTGCCCATAGGAAATAATAGGATGTAAAAGAAACGATCACAAACAAAGAGAACAGACGATAAGGCGTTTCAACCACACCCAAGTCTAATCGATTATTTATCCAATTTAACATCTTTGCTATTGGTTTAAGGCTCAGTTTTTTGTCAGCACTAGAAAAGTTTGATTGGTATGCATTTCATAATGTCCATCACCAGGCTCACACTGCAAGTAATTGTTTAAATCATTCTTTGTTACAAAAACACCACCATTGTGTAGCCATAACCCCATCACATGCAGCAACGTTGTCTTATCAGGCACAGCCATACGACTTTTTGAATAATAAATGTTAATTCTACAATTCAGCTTTCGTTTGCACTGTTCAACCAGTACATTAAAATCCGCCACTTTCCCATTAAAATCTATAATAACACGATCTTTATCAAGTCCGGAAGACAAAATAAAAACGGCTTTTCCACCAGAAACTAATGAATTATATACGTTATGAACCATCTCCAATTGCTCAGACGCATCGTGGTAATAAAGTACATGGGATAGAACAATCAAATTACAGCTTAAGGCTGATAAATCCAAATCTAAAATGTTGCTATTCATTAACTCAGGCTTTGGAGAAGATTTTTTACTGGTACAAAGAGCTTGATGAGCTTTTCGAATAGCATATTCATTGCTATCAACAAAAGTTGTTTTTTTCAAATAGCGCTGCAAAAGCTCACTTAAGCGGGCATGGTGCCCAATCCCTATATCAAGCGCTGACTGCGCTCGTGTTAATTTCGGGATAATGTACTTTTGAAAAAAGGAAAGCTGACAACGTGTTTCATCGCTTACCCCAGAAATAAGCTGCATAACTTTATAGTAATGACATTCATCATAAAAATAGCCAAAAATTTCTTGCGGTGGCAATTGTTTCGTATAACGTGACATGCGAAGCAGTCGTTCACTCGACAGTTCGTTACGCATTTTTGGCAGGTCAATCTTTTCAATGGTATATCGAAGGAACGTGTCATCACCCACACATACCTGCTCAGTATGTGCTAAGTTTCTATCAAACGGATGATATACCTTAAACACCAACAACCTCCCTTGTTGCTCCGATAATCCATATAATCAAGTTCAAAGCTTTGTGAATCTACCTCAACCAGTTAGCGATGGCAATAGCTAGTCAATACAAAGTTTGAGCGATATCATATGCCCTAACGGGGCCCTAACCATAAATTATTTGGCCAAATTAACTAAAAATTGGTTTTTTTTGATTGATAAACGCTCATCGAGAAGCACTAATAACTTGCATTAATTATGAAACGTGTTATATTGCGGTCAATAGAAATTGCTGTATTTATTTAAATACGCAACGACTCGTCAAAACAGCTGAGTGATGGAATATGTTAGAGCAACTTCGACAAGCCAGCTACGAACTGAAGAGCAATACAGATAAGCTTTGTCAACCGATCACACAGTTTTTTCAATTAAGACAATTCGTTTACTACGAAGTTGAAGACAGTGGCTCAACGTTCATGCTCAACTCATTGCCACAACATCTTTCCCATTACGTTGAGCATCAGCAATACCGTCATGACCCACACATTGTACATCCTGATAATATGAAACCGGGGATAGCGTTTTGGGAAACCTGTGATGATGGAGATTTTCAAACCAATTATCTGTTCTCTTCGAAACATATGTTCCGAGTTAATCACAGCATCTCTTATGTACGCAAAAGTAAGCATGCTTACAAAGTCTACGCTTTTGGTACATACGATTCTAACTTGGCTATATACAATCAGTATTTCAACCACATAGGTTTTATTGAAAGCTTTATAAGTTATTTTGATTCACATGCGGCCAGTATTTTGGCTAACTTAAAAAAGATTTCCGTAGATATGAACTTGCTAAAGGGAAAGAAATTTATACAGCAACAAGGGATTACAAAAGACAATTTAAGCAAAGAAGAAAGAAGCGCATTTCTTTCTTCTTTAAATTGAGCTACAGTTTATCGCTGCGTAGATAAGGAGAGGAATGAGGATGTCAGTACTTGATGATATGGCTCTCGGCACAAGGAAATACCACAAAAAATTGGCTAAAATTTGTGAGCCTCTTAACCAATACTATGGCGTTAATCATTGTGGCTACATTGAGATCAATAACGATGGCAGGTTAATTAATTTACTAACCCACTCGCCCTGGCTGGAAGAATGCCTGGATAAGCAATATTTTATTGATGACCCCCATATGGTATCCCCTGACAAAATTGGAAATGGCTTTGTATTATGGTCATCCTATAAAGAAGAGTATTACCTCACTGGCATGCTGAAAGATTGTGTTGAAAAATTTGACCTGTGTCATGGTATAACCTATGTGAAAAAAGATGATAATGGTTACAGACTGTACGGCTTTGCTGCACCTAAAGAGAACTACAAAGCCCATAACAAATTACTCAGCAATATAGACTGTATCAAGAAATTCATTCAATACTTTGATGATCAAATAGAATTCATAAGAAGAGATGTTGATGATAAGCGCATTGATTTTGCCAAATTAAAAGGCGATGCTTACTATGAGCAAGACGGTGTCATTGAGCCTGAAGATGATAAAATTGCACAGTATCGTTTTTTGAGCCAATTAGGTCTGGTAGATGGCTCTATCAAAAATGTACAGCTTTCAAAGCGCGAACGTGAATGTATTAAACATTACTTAGAAGGAAAATCAGCCGCCCAAACAGCCAAAGTCCTTTCATTGTCCCCTCGCACTATAGAGAGCCACATGGAGAACATTAAGTCAAAACTTAATCTAAGCTTTAAACGTGAGCTGTTCGAAAAAGCTGATATTTTGAAAGAAATGTCTATTATCTGATTTTATCTTGTAGATCCACATCTCTTTGGAAATATCTCAGATTAAGATTGTATATTAATTAATCTATACATATTTTAATCAGCCATGCATCACCTAGTTTCTGAGATTAAAAGAACTATACTTATTGCAGATCAACCATTTTAATCTCTAAAAATTATGCCAAGAGCTCCTTTTCGGTATGAGTTATTCCGTGCACATCTACCATATCTATCTGAAAAATGGTTCGAGACGCAACGCAATCCTCGTTTCAATCCTCTTGAGCTCCTCTCCGATTATTTAACTTTTCAAGCCATCATGTTTCAAGGTGGCGGGGTTAAAGGCTCTGCTTACTCAGGTGTATATGAAATACTGTCTCAAATTGAAAGTGGTGATTTCTTAGCTAGACTGGAACGCGTGGGAGGTACCTCAGCTGGAAGCATCACTGCTGGGTTGATTGCTGTCGGTTATAATGCTGATGAAATCCGTGACATCATGAGCAACATGGATTTTAGAAAATTTTGTGATAAAGGCTATGAGCACTATTCTCGTCTAAATCCTTTATATTATTCGGCAAAACTTCGTATGGCTTTTGCAAAAAATCATGGAGCGTTTAGAGGGAAGGTATTTTACGATTGGATGGGAGACTTGATTGAAGCTAAAACAGGACAGCGTCATATCACTTTTAAACAACTTGCTGAATTAGCAAAGACAAATCCCACATTAAAGAGCTTAGCCACCACCGGCTTTAATCTCAATACAGAAAGTACAGATGTTTTCAGCGCAGAAACAACTCCTGACATGCCAATTTTAGATGCAATTCGAATAAGTATGTCCTTCCCTTTTGTGTTTGAGTCAGTTGAGTATAATGGTTGTCACTATGTAGATGGCGGAGTGGCTGGCAGTGCCAATGCTCCGCAACTTTTTCATGATCCTAGCACTACATTACACATCAGAGTTGATCCCATTCATAAAATAGATAGACGCCATAGTCCCCATATAGCCAAATCAGAAAGTAATAAAGGATTATTTGCAAGGATTTTTGCAATTTTTGGTGGAATGCGTGATGATACAATTGATGTCGACCCACTACGCACCATTGCTGTTGATGATCATGGTGTTGATGCTGTTGACTTTGGTATATCTAAAACATATATAGAAGAACTTATCCAAGCTGGAAGACGTGCTGCTAAAAAATATGCAAGCAATTATGTAGGAGCATACGGTTCATCTAAAGTAGTTCACAGCTTCGAGGAAAAATGGGAAGTTATGACGCATGAACAAGCCAGATCGCATGGCTTAGGGCTAATGCTGCTTTATAATGAACTCCTTTCACAACATTTAACAAATCAACAATCAAGCATGAGTCCTACACAAGAAAATCGTATAGCATCTCTTGCAATAATTAATAAAATGGGGTGTATAGAAAATGAGCTTAATGCTATACAACAGAAATTTAATATTGCATTCCTAAGCCCAGCTATTTATCACAGGCTGAGAACACATGATCTCGCCACTGACCATATTGATGAAATTGATGATGTAGACTGGGGCGAGGATGAAGTTATACTTAAAAGAAAATCTGGTAAAATGCCTGATCATCAAGACAGACTACCTAAATCACTATTACAGCGCGAACTTAGAACTGATGCAACTACTTACCCACAACCACATGAATTGCCTGATTTAGAAATGCATGTCCCAAGAACCATTGATACAATTATGCATGCACTTGTAGCTTACGAAAAATCTGACAAAGAATCTATGAATTTAATTGACGTTGAAGTAACTAAGCCTTTACCTTCTCTCGAGGAATTTGAGAATTGTTTAGAGAGAATCGATAATAAAATACAATATATCGAAGGAATTAAAGCATCTTATGAAAAAGCGAGTGATTCATGCAGAAAGATTATTGTAGACAATAATAAAGAACTTTATTGCATGCAGCAGTTCACTATAATGCTTAAATCTATCGAATTATGTTACTGCCAAGATAAAATTTACATGCATAGTATGATGTCTTCTTTAAGGATTGAACTTGTTAATTTATTGAAATCTAACAATTTATATTTTGATAATGCTGAAATGCCTATGCTTGTATTGTTTGATGAATTATCTAACGTGGTTTTTAATCTTAAAGCCCCTCATGAAATTGAGTTCATATTCAAAGCTAAGCAGCAAGAATCACTTAGAATGATGCAAACAAAAATAATGGATAATGAGGCTATAGAATCTGTTCAAAGAAATATCAATGGCATGTTACGCCAGATAAGAGATGATTCTTATTCATTTAGAAATGAATATAGAAAAACATCAAATTTACCTTTAGCTCGTGCTACTTATGCAAGGGTTATAGCTTTAGAGAAATCTGTTGATAATTTTATCAGCAAACAATGCAAAATCCTAATGACTGTTCTCGATGTCTTTTGCGGCTTCATTCGAAATACTTGGGTACCAGATTGCTTAAAAAATTGGAGGCAAGCTCATAAAATTAAACATGATCTGAGTGAACATAGAGATGAGTTACAACAGTCTACAGTTTCAGCGAGTCGTATGAATATTCAACTTGATGATATGTTAGGGGACCAGTCTAGCATGACCAGAGTACTACAAGATACCCTACAAGAAGCTGACAGTGGCCATCTTCAAACAATTGAACCTTTCGTTTCAGAAGAAGCATCTCTTCAAGCTTACTTAGATAAAGCAAAATTATATTTTTCTCAAGCACAACATTTAAAAAAAGACGCTCCACCTTCTGCTCCATTGCAGAAACAATTAAGCCAAGCCAATCTTGATGATATGGAAGATTTTTTGGACATGGACGATGAAGATGACATTGATATGTCTCCTTAATTTTTCTATGCCCCGCACTATCATTCTTAAAATAATAACTCAAAATA
>CAYGTQ010000042.1:7952-15238 GCA_964352915.1 uncultured Legionellales bacterium | reverse complement strand
TTACCTGTCAAAGCTGAAGAATTGGCCAAAGCTATTCGCAGTCATTGGGCTATCGGGAATAGTTTGCACTGGGTTTTAGATGTGACCATGGGTGAAGATTTATCAAGAGTACGCAAAGAGCATGCACCAGAAAATATGGCTATGATCCGGCACATCGTTTTAAATTTACTGCGAGGAGCTAAATCTCAATTTCGCAAAGATATCAGCCTCAAAGGCCTACAAAAGAAAGCCGGTTGGGGTGAAAAAACACTCAGTACTATTTTAATGCAGGAATTTTAATGGGACAGCCGTGCTTATTTTGTCAATTTTCTAAAAAAAAGCATGCTGATCTGGTAAATTTTGCTAAAATGACTTCATAACCCAGAGAGGAGTGTTCAAGTGAACAAAACCCTGAAGCCCTTAGGACCAGAGCAAGATTATGTGGTGAATCGCAAAGATTTACCATTATGCTGCCCTAATGCTCAAACTGAATTGTGGAGTGCTCACCCCAGGGTATACTTGCCTATTGAAAAAACTGGTCAAGCTACTTGCCCTTATTGTGGTGCGGCGTATACTTTAACCCCTGAATAACTAAACCATCAGAATTCATGGCAACTCGTTTAGTGGTTGCGCCTGCCTGGTTGGGCGATATGATCATGGCGCAAAGTCTTTTCATTGTGCTGAAAAAAAAATACCCACAAGATCCTTTGCATGTGATCGCACCGGCCAGCACTCTGCCCTTGGTAGCGCGGATGCCAGAAGTGACACGAGCATGCTTGTCACCCACCGGACATGGCAAACTTGATTTACGGGCTCGTTTTCAATTAGGTCGCTCCTTGCGCTCGCAGCACTATCAAGAAGCTTTTGTTCTTGCCAATAGCTTAAAATCAGCCTTAATTCCTTATTTTGCGAACATTCCCAGACGTATTGGCTGGTTAGGTGAATATCGTTGGGGGCTTCTCAATGATGCGCGCTATGGTATGAAGCGCTTACCTAAAATGGTGCAACGTCTGGTAGCATTGGCTTATCCAGCCCATATGAGTGAATTTGCATGCCCTAAGCCTGCGTTGCTAGTTGATGAAAGTAATGTGCGCTGCTTGCAGGATAAATGGCAATTGGCGCCAGGCCGCGTGGTGGTCTTAGCCCCTGGCGCTGCTTTTGGTGAAGCTAAGCGTTGGCCACAAGAGTATTTTGCAAAGCTTGCTCTTATGCTTTTGGATTCTGGTCGCCAAGTATGGATCGCTGGGGGGCCATCTGAGCAGCCGTTAGCGCGTGTTATCCAAGAGCACACGCATGGCCGATGCGTGGATTTGACCGCAAAAACCAGTTTGACAGATGTGGTGGACGTGATGTCGATGGCTGATTACGTGGTATGTAATGATTCAGGCTTGATGCATATGGCCGCAGCTTTGTCTAAGCCTATGGTTGTGATTTATGGCTCAAGTGATCATCACTTCACGCCTCCTTTAAGTGATGATGCGCATATTATGGCTCTGGATCTTCCTTGCAGGCCTTGCTTTAAGCGAACTTGCCCACTGCTGCATCTGCAATGCTTGCGTTTGATCACACCAGAGCATATTTTTGAAAAAATTAAGGCTATGTGATGCGAGTGTTGATTGTTAAAATGTCTTCTCTCGGTGATCTAATCCACACACTTCCTGCGCTGACCGACGCCTCTCGACTGATACCAAGCATTGAATTTGATTGGGTGGCTGAAGAAAGCTTTCAAGATATCCCACGCTTGCACCCAGCTGTACAAACTGTAATCCCTATAGCTCTACGTCGTTGGCGTCAAGCCTGGCGATTGCCTTTGCATCGACAGCAGCGACAATTATTCAAAGAGCGTTTGGTTGAAAAATCCTACGATTATGTGATTGATGCACAAGGCCTTATAAAAAGCGTTTGGGTAAGCCGTATGGCTCGTGGCACTCGTGTTGGCTACTCCTGGCGTAGTGCTCGTGAATCATTGGCAACCATATTTTATCATCGGCATGTCAAGGCCTCCTGGCAATGGCATGCCATTGCCAGAAACAGAACTTTATTCTCTAAGGCTCTGGGCTACAGGTTTGATGACAACATTGATTACGGTGTTCGCTTAGATCCTTCATCAAACGAACCAAAAAACTTGGTGTGGTGTATCCATGGCACCAGTCGCGATGATAAATGCTGGCCTGAAAACCGTTGGCGTGAGACCATTGGATGCTTAGAGAGAGCCGGTTATCGTGCGTGCTTGCCTTGGGGAAATGAAACAGAGCATCATAGAGCGCAGCGCTTAGCAGCGGGCAGCAATGCTATAATACTTCCCAAACTTTCTTTGAATGAATTGACCGATAAAATGCAGCAGGCCTCTGGTGTGATTGCTGTTGATACAGGGTTAGGACATTTGAGTGCTGCGTTGCATAGACCTACGGTGTCTTTATACGGTCCCACCGATCCGGCTTTAATTGGCACTATAGGCCAACATCAAAAGCACTGCGCTATGAATGATTGCAAACCTCAATCTGTGGTAGAAGCACTGCAATTTATGATGAACGAGGTAGCTTCGTCGAATAATGAATAATAATTATCTGCATTTAGGGCATTTTTATGGTGTGTTACTGCACTGAGATTTCATAGGATAGTCTGATGTTTGATAAAAACACTCATGTGTTGTTGGCGCGTACCGATCACATTGGTGACGTGATTTTAAGTTTACCGTTGGCTGGGTGGCTTAAGAAAAAATTTTCATGTAAAATTACTTTTTTAGTTAGTCGATACACCAGGCATGTGGTTGAGGCCAGTCCTTATGTCGATCACTGTATAGATTTAAATGACTTTTCAACCTTTTCTTCAAAAGTTACTTACCTGAAATCTTTGAAGGTAGATGTATTTGTTTCGCTATTTCCACGTCACCATTTAGCACTGTTGGGATTTTTATCGAGGATCCCAAAGAGACTGGGCACCAGTCGACGTTGGTATCATCATATATGGTGCACAGATTTGGTAAAGCTCAGCCGTAAAAAAAGTCAACGGCATGAATCTCTACTCAATTTTTTTCTTATTAAGCCCTTTGTCACAGATATACCGCAGTCTATGCAAGAGCTTTTGGCATATGTTAGATTAGATCTTCAAGATGAATTACCTACATATCTACAAGAGCATTTTGAAACCTCAAAATTCAAATTAATTATACACCCAGGGACGCATGGGAATGCGCGTGAGTGGCCAGAAAAATTTTGGATTGAGTTGGTACAGGCTTTACCCAAAGAGGTGGAAGTCTATGTCACCGGTAGCCCAGACGAAGCTAAACGCTTTAAAAAACTAGGCTCTTTAGTAAGCATTCACAATTTAATGGGGCAAACGAGCCTTTCAGAGTTGCTACTTGTGATTCACCAAAGCGATGGCCTTGTTGCCAACAGCACAGGCCCTTTGCATATGGCGGCAACCATGGCTAAGCCATGTTTGGGCTTGTTTGCACCTATCAAAGGCATGGAGCCGGACAGATGGGGGCCACTAGGTCCTCGGGCTCAGTGGTTGATGTCTGATGAGATTTGTAATACATGTACTCAGCCCCATTGTACCTGCATGCAACAAATACCTCCGGAAAAAGTTTTGGCCCAGATACATACTTGGATTGCCGAAATTAAATAACGATGTTATTGGGCTTGATGGTCTTTATAAAGAGAAGATTTACCTCTTGAATTTTTGTTTAAGTTCGTATTGGGTAGTGAGAGGTTTTTAAGAACAACTTCAGCTCTTGGATGGACACTGTTTCGTGGAGTGATAGCATAATCCACCAAAAGTGAGCGCGATAAAATACACATAGGTGTGCCCTTCAGTGGTGTCCATCAAAAGTGAATTGGCAAAAGAGCCTATGATGGTTGCCAGCATGACACCTTGGCTTAAAAATTGTAGGGCAAATGGTAAACGGTAGCTTAACCACCATTGGTGAGAGAACATTAATATTAAATAAACTAGTCCTGCTAAGCCTAACTGAACAGCAACATTAATATACTCATTGTGAGGATTGTTTGTGTGGAATTTGGCGT
This sequence comes from uncultured Legionellales bacterium, assembly GCA_964352915.1. Classification (GTDB taxonomy): domain Bacteria; phylum Pseudomonadota; class Gammaproteobacteria; order PIVX01; family PIVX01; genus CAYGTQ01. The sequence continues at coordinate 11,231 of CAYGTQ010000042.1, read as the reverse complement.
TAGGCTCATAAGCTTCAAATGCGCTTTGTACACTGCCTGTCCCCGTACCCAACCATGGAGATTTTTTAATAATTTCAATTCCGTTTCTTAAGTAATCAATTCGCAAACCTACCGATGAATAGCGCTCGCCTGCTTGATAATTTTTAATATCCTGAGCTGCCTGATTGGCGCGTTGATGTACGTGGGGTGATAGTTGGTAGGTTGTGATACCACCGGCAACTATAATTAACACTGCTATTCCTATGCCACGCCACTGCCACCAGCGATAAAGGCCAAAACTGGTTAAGATCATGATGATGGCATAGCCTGAACGGCCGGTGCTGAAAAAACATAAATATAGCAAGGTAAAAAAGACCAGAACAGAGGATAGATAAAAGTGGTTTTTAGTGATTTGATAACGCGCGATGGTGATAAAAACGAGCAATGATAATAAATAGCTCGCATGAATATGGGATTTGAATACAACACCATGCCCAGATAAATGGCCGTAAATATCAAGTATGCCCAGTATTTTTAAATAACACAAAATTAACCACAAGATCATGGCCGCTATAAAAGAAGATAGCGCGTATAGTACCACCTGCTTATCTCGAAACAGCCAAAGAAATAAGGCAGCATAAATAAATTTAGTGTGCTTGGTGAATCGATACCACGCATCTATCAAATCAGCTTCTGAGTAGGTGATACCTATTAAAAAAAGCAAAGCAAAACCCAGCATGTATTTAGCTACGGGATGAGATAATACCCAATGCCAATCTTTTGCCTGGTGTAAGCTGATGGCCGCCAATAGGGCTGTGAGGAGAAAGAGTGCGTTGGTAGCAGCTGTAGAGATCGGCAAGCAAAAAGCGATGGATATGAGTGACCATTGCCCTAGGCGGCAGGGCAGTGTTTGCAAATTAGGTGGTGATATCACAGTGTGGTTATGGCCTTAATTCAAATAAATGTTTATTGTAGCAATAATTACTGGCTGGCATAAGCAGTTTGTCCATGTGCTTGTATCAAAATACAGACTGGCTCAGTCACTGAATTTTTAAAACTTATGAAATAAGAATGATGATTACAGGGACAGGGCATGGATACTTTCTAAACTATAGAGAATTTTTAATGTAAACAGATAGCACCTCAATCATGTGAGCAGTGAACTCAACTTAAGTCATTTTTTAACCATCAAGATTATTATTTGATCAAAAAGCTCGCAGTGTTGAGAGCGCTATGTGACCGATCGTGGCATATTTAAATGAGTTAGGCTTTGTTTGATCAAGCAAGTTAAGGGTTTATGCATCCGCCTATGAATTTTTATTGACCTACCTGTAAAATTTATATATTTTTGTGAGCATAAAATAGTATGGAAACATAAAAAATTTGCTTTAATAATAAATGCTTGTATAATCGCGGAGCTGTAAGGGCGAACTGTCGATGAAATTTATTTATGTGGGCAAGCTGATACAGCTAAACATCGTTTCAAAATGGTGTTTAAGTTTAGACGCGGAGTGTGGATAGCATGGATGCACACGAAAATACATCAGGGATGTCAGGCACGTTTAGTTTAAACGTCAGATTTGTTGGGTATGGGGTTCCTGTATTGTTAAGTGGTTAAGCATTGCGTTGCTTGTGAAAAGTTTTAAGATAACAAATCGAACTTTACCACTTGATGACATAAGGAGAAATTTAAGAGTTTAGTAGGTTTTATGAACAAATTAGAGAAAGCAATACGCTCTATACTGGCGCCTACCATGCATTCGGTTGCCTGTGCTGCTTGCTTGCTCGCATTATCCCCTCCCACATTGTCTTCCGACAAACTTTATCATTCCAACATTGAATTGGGTTTACGTTCTGGTAATCAGCGTGGTTTGGCACGTTTGGGCGTCATACTGCCTTTGATGCAGAGTGACAAATCGCTTTGGTTCATTAATATTTTTGGTTTGTGGGACAGCAAGAAAGCCCGAGAGGGCAATTTTGGGTTTGGCTATCGGCATTTGGTTGATGACAATTATATTCTTGGCGGCTACGGATTTTATGATGTACGTCGAGCACAAAGTGGCAATCGTTTTCAACAGATTACTTTGGGCGCTGAGTGGCTTAAAGCTCGCAGCGAATTTCGAGCTAATGTTTACATACCGGTCAGTGGCTCACACAGCATCGATTTAGGCTTTACAGGTATCAAAAGAACGCCTTATGGCTACCAAGCTTATGCAACGCAGGCTGAAGAAGTGCCTTTGCGTGGTCTTGATGTGGAAGCAGGGTACGAAATACTGCCACGTTTCAATACTTTTTTTGCTTATTACCATTTTCAGCATAGAGCTGTGAACAAGATCAATGGGGTGCGTGCCCGTGCTGCTTGGTCTGTGCATAAGCACCTAAATTTAGAAGCTGAAGTCAGCCATGACAGAACCCGAAAGACTGTTTACTTCCTGGGCGTGCGCCTCAAATGGCAAATGGGTAACGAGTCTAGAAAACTGACGCCACTTGAAATTAAAATGACGCAGATGACCATACGTGATATCGATGTGGTGGTCGATAACTATAGACGCGATATTCCGTTGTACGACGCGATTGAGCCTGAACGATTTGAAGACAAGTGGGCTTTTGTGCAGCAAGCGACTAACAAAGGAGCAGCAGCTCAATATGCCAGGCAAGCTTTGCTCGAGCGTGTTAAGGCATTGGTCGCTAGAAGGGCAGATCTTATGGAGACGATGAGAGTCTTGGAGGTGGCTTTGGCTGCAGAGCAGACTGAGCTAGAGAGTAGCTCTTCTGAAACCAACCAAAGGGAGAAGTGTTCATCCAGTAAGGGCTTTGGCTCTTCTTGTGATCAATTTACACACAAAGAATTCACTTATTCTTCTTATAAGCCTTTAATCGAACGAATTGCTCTTGAAATAGACAGGGTGGGTGCGTTATTATCTCATGCTATCGAAGAGACGGCATTTGTGAGTAGCTCTGGAATGGTTCATAGAATTTGTGACGATACCGTGCATCAAGAAGGTTATGCAGCCAAAACCAGACAAGCAGGTACAAAGGTAGGACTTAATATTCAAGAATTTTATGATGATGTGGATAAAATGTACCGATCATTAATCAGATCTGGCTATATAGCTGGAGGGGTTTCTGCTCATCATGCGGGGGCTGCTCCTCTGATGGTTCATAACAGCGTTGTTAGCGAGCCTGTGGCTTTTGCGGCATTGCCAGTTTTAAATGCAAAAGTTTCTCAAGCTGTGGTTAGCCCGGCTCATGTTGAGACCACGGTGGCTAAGGGCGCAGTAGGCTTGAATCACCTGGGGG